>JBAXJZ010000655.1:0-2265 GCA_037137595.1 Burkholderiales bacterium
ATCCCCATGCGTGACGTCTTCATCTGCGATGCGGTCCGCACCCCGATCGGCCGCTACGGCGGCTCGCTGTCCTCGGTCCGCGCCGACGACCTCGGCGCGCTGCCCATCGCCGCGCTGCTCGCGCGCAACCCGAAGCTCGATCCGGCCGCGATCGAGGAAGTGATCTACGGCTGCGCGAACCAGGCCGGCGAGGACAACCGCAACGTCGCGCGGATGGCCGCGCTGCTCGCGGGCCTGCCGCAGGACGTGCCGGGCGCGACGATCAACCGGCTGTGCGGCTCGGGCATGGACGCGGTCGGCACCGCGGCCCGCGCCATCCGCACCGGCGAGATCGAGCTGGCCATCGCCGGCGGCGTGGAGAGCATGTCGCGTGCGCCCTTCGTGATGCCGAAGGCCGACAGCGCCTTCTCGCGTTCGAACGCGATCTTCGACACCACCATCGGCTGGCGCTTCGTGAACCCGAAGATGAAGGCGCAGTACGGCATCGATGCGATGCCCGAGACCGCCGAGAACGTCGCCGACGACTTCAAGGTCTCGCGCGAGGACCAGGACCTGTTCGCGCTGCGCAGCCAGGCGCGGGCCGCGGCGGCGCAGAAGAGCGGCTTCTTCGAGCGCGAGATCGTGCCGGTGACGCTGCCGGCGAAGAAGGGCGATCCGGTGGTGGTCTCGAAGGACGAGCACCCGCGCGAGACCACGATGGAGGCGCTCGCGAAGCTCAAGCCGATCGTGCGGCCGGACGGCACCGTCACCGCGGGCAACGCGTCGGGCGTCAACGACGGCGCCGCCGCGATGATCCTCGCCTCGGGTTCGGCCGTGGACCGCCACGGCCTGACGCCGCGCGCCCGCGTGATCGCGATGGCCACCGCCGGCGTCGCGCCGCGGATCATGGGCATCGGCCCGGCGCCGGCCACGCAGAAGCTGCTCGCGAAGACCGGCAGGAAGATCTCGGAGATCGACGTCGTCGAGCTCAACGAGGCCTTCGCCGCGCAGGGCCTGGCCACGATGCGGATGCTCGGCCTGCCCGACGACGCCGCGCACGTGAACCCCAACGGCGGCGCGATCGCGCTCGGCCACCCGCTCGGCGCCTCGGGCGCGCGGCTGGTGCTGACCGCGGTCAACCAGCTGCACGCCACCGGCGGCAGGCTCGCGGTCACGACGATGTGCATCGGCGTCGGCCAGGGCATCGCGATGCTGGTCGAGCGGGTCTGATGGGCGACTGGCGCGACCGACCGAACGCGCCGGCGCCGGGCACGGTGCTGTGCGCGGTCGCCGACCTGCCCGAGGACAACGGCGTCGAGCGCGTCTTCGGCGACGGCGGCGACGCCTTCAGCGTCGCGGTCTTCCGCCTGGAGGACGGCAGCGTGCGGGCCTGGGTCAACGAGTGCCCGCACGTCCACATCCCGATGCAGTTCTCCGACGGCGTGTTCTGCGTCTACGAGATCGAGGGCCAGCGCGACCTGATGTGCGCGCATCATTCGGCGGTGTTCCACATCGCCGACGGCCACTGCTGGGACGGCCCGTGCCGCGGCGAGCGGCTGGTGCCGGTGGACGTGGTGGTGCGGGACGGGACGGTGGTCGTGGCGTGAGCGCGCGGCGGCCCGGTGCCGCCGGCCACCGCATCGACCGCCGCGCCGGCAACGACGGCAACGACGGCAACGACGACAGCGACCCAGACGAGGAGACCCCCGATGACCGCCCCCGCCGAGCACCCCATCACCGCCGACGTGATCGCCCGCCTGCAGTCCACGCCCGATCCGCGGATGCGCGAGCTGATGGTCTCGCTGACCCGCCACCTGCACGCGTTCGCGCGCGAGACGAAGCTCACCGAGGCCGAGTGGTTCCAGGCCATCGCCTTCCTCACCGCGGTCGGGCAGAAGTGCGACGAGAAGCGACAGGAGTTCATCCTGCTCTCCGACGTGCTCGGCCTGTCGATGACCGTCGTCGACGTGAACAACGAGAAGCCCGCCGGCTGCACCGAGCCCACGGTGTTCGGGCCGTTCCACGTCGAGGGCGCGCCGCGCTTCGAGCTCGGCGCCGACGTCTCGGGCGGCGCGGCGGGCGAGCCCTGCTGGGTCTCGGGCCGCATCCTGGGGCCTGCCGGCCGGCCGGTGCCGCACGCCGAGATCGAGGTCTGGCAGGCCGACGCCGAGGGCTTCTACGACGTGCAGCGCCCGGAGCTCGACGCGCACCCGGCGCGCCGCCTGCGTCGCGCCGACGCCGACGGCCGCTACCGCTTCTCGACCATCGGCGCCCAGGCCTACGCCC
>JBAXJZ010000656.1:0-2260 GCA_037137595.1 Burkholderiales bacterium
GCTGCCGCCGCGGCCCCCGCGCTCGAGGCGGCGCCCGCCCTGGACGCGGTCGAGGGCGCGGAGCCCGTCGAGGCCGGGCCGGCGTCGTTCGCGGCGCTGCGGGCGGACCTGCTGGCCGCGCTGAGACTGCTCGAGCCGGAGTCGCAGGCGCCGCCGCGCGGCTGAGGGGCGTCGGCTCCTCTGCTATACTCTCGGTTCTTCGGGGCGTAGCGCAGCCTGGTAGCGCACCTGCATGGGGTGCAGGGGGTCGCGAGTTCAAATCCCGCCGTCCCGACCATCGTAAATCGACGGGCCGCTTCCTCCGGGAACCGGCCCGTCGTCCTTTGGGCGGCGCTTCGCCGGCCCCGCGTCCCGCAGCTCGCAGCCGGACGGACGGTCGGTGTCGACCGTCGGGCGGATGGCATTTGCCGGGCGGCGCAGGCCGACCTAGCGTCCGGGCTTCCGCTATCCGTGGGCGCCCCCGCGCCGAATCCCAGATGTCCCAGAACATGCCTCGGGCCGACCGGGTCCTCCGACTCGGCTCGGACCTGCGCCTGCTCGTCCAGAGCATCGCCCGGTACGGCGTCTCGCGCACCATCACGCTGATCCAGGCGTCGGTCTACTACCGTGTCTGCCAGATCCAGGGCCGGCGTCTGGATGCCCGGCTCGGCGTGAACACCAGCCAGCTGCTTCATCTCGATGCCCTGACGACCTCGGACGGAGTGACGCGAGGCTGCAACTACGTGGGTTCGGCACCGGGCATTGTCCGCCACGCGTTCGGGCTGCTGCCGCGGCCGCCGGGCGAGCTGAGCCTGGTCGACCTCGGCTGCGGGTCGGGTCGTGTGCTGATGCTGGCGGCCGAGGCCGGGTTCAAGGAGGTGATCGGCTGGGAGATCGCCCAGGAACTGATCGATGCCGGCCTCGCCAACCTGGAGCGGTTCCGCCAGGTGACCGGCAACACGACCCCCGTGCGCATCGAGCGCGTCGATGCGACGCGCGCGCCGCTGCCCGACGGTCCGTGCGTGCTGCATTTCTTTTCGCCGCCGTACCGCGATCCGGTGCTCCAGGCCTGCCTGGAGAACGCACACCGGTCGTACCTCGCCCGGCCGAGGGACCTGTTCGTGATCCTGGTGAACGACCATGATCGGGCGCTGACCGACGACTTCCCGTTCCTGACGCGGGTCGAGCCGTCGCGCGCCACGCTGACTGCGGCGCTGCTGCGCCGGGGCTTCTCGGTGAACGTCTGGCGCATCCGGTAGAGGGCGCCCGCCGCGCCCGCGGACCGGGCCCTGCGCCGGAACCGCCGCTGGCCGAGCGGACCGCCGTGCCCTAGCATCCGCGGGGACGTCGACGCGCAGGAGAACCGACGGATGCATCGCGCCACCGTCGTGGCGTCCCTGGGGGTCGGGCAGCTGCTCGCCTGGGGCTCGACCTTCTACCTGCCGGCGGTGCTCGCGGAGCCGATGGCCGACACGCTGGGCGTGACGCCGTCGACCGTCTTCCTGGCGTTCTCCGTCGCGATGGGCGGCTCCGCGCTGGTCGGGCCGGCGGCCGGGCGGGCGATCGACCGGTTCGGCGGCCGGCCGGTGCTGCTGGCGACCAACCTGCTCTTCGCGGCCGGACTCGCCGCGCTCGCGTCCGCGCAGGGGACGTTCGGCTTGTTCGCCGCCTGGATCCTGATCGGGCTCGCGATGGGCGCGGGTCTCTACGAGGCGGCCTTCGCGACCGTCGTGCGGCTCTACGGCACGTCCGCGAAGGACGCGATCACCGGCATCACGCTCTTCGGCGGTTTCGCGAGCACGGTCGGCTGGCCGCTGTCGGCGTGGATGGAGGCGCGCTGGGGCTGGCGCGGCGCCTGCGTGGGCTGGGCGCTGCTGCACGTCGGGCTGGCGCTGCCGCTGCACGCGGTGCTGCCGCGCGCCGCGCCTGCGTCCGACGGCGGGGCGTCGCGCCCGGAGGCGGCACCGCCGGCGAGCACTCCGGCCGAGGCATCCGGGCGCGCCGAGACCGATGCACCGCCCACGCGCTGGGCGATGGCGCTGCTCGCGTTCCTCTTCGTGTAGACCTGGTTCGTGGGCACCGCCTTCGGCGCGCAGGGCTTGGTCGAACACGATGTGGGCCAAGTCATAGAAATGAATTTGTCCGTCAGGCGTGTCGAGCTTTTTCACCAGCGCATGCTCGGGGTTCACTTCCAAGATGGGTTTGCTCTCGGGGGCGCTTTGGCCAGCTTGCTTCAGCATGCGGGCCAGTTGCAGCGACATGCCGTCGTCTTTCACCACCA
>JBAXJZ010000657.1:0-2260 GCA_037137595.1 Burkholderiales bacterium
GCGGCCGGCCGTCCGGGGCGCAGCGTGGCCGGCGGCTGCGGCAGCGCGATCAGCAGCGGCTGCGCGAGCACCGGCCCGCGCCGCTTGAGCAGCTGCACCGACAGCCGCTGGCCGGGACGCGGCAGCAGCAGCAGCCGCAGCGGCGACGGCGAGGACTCGAACTGCGCGGGCAGCTGCCGGAACAGGAACACCGGCCCGCGCGTGCCCTGCGCGGCGAGCTGCATCCGCCGCAGGTGCTCGGGCCGCGTGCCCGGATGCGGCAGCCACGCGAGCAGCGTGCCGAAGCTCGCGCTGCGCAGCGCCTGTTCGACCGCCCACAGCCGGTCGGCCGCCTGCGCGGCCTGCACGACGATCAGGTAGTCGAGGTCGATGCCGAAGGCGGCGAGCGCCGGCGCATAGGGCACGTGCGGCGGCCCGAGCAGGATCGCGACCTTGCGCTCGCGGGTGAGTCGGCGCAGCACCGGCACCAGCAGCCGCAGCTCGCCCACGCCCGGCTCGCGGGCGATCAGCTCGGTGAGCATGCCGAGCGGCCAGCCGCCTCCGGGCAGCTGCGCGTCGAGCTCGACGAAGGTGCTGGGCAGCGCGGCGACGCCGCCGTCAGCGATCCGGTCGGCGCGCCAGACCCCCGCGGGCAGCGGCGGCGGGGACTCTGGAGGCGGCGGGGCCATGGCGGGCGACGGGCCGGGGCGGGCGGGTCACAGCGACTTGCCGCTGCGGATCAGGCCGACGCCGATGCCCTCGAGCGCGAAGTCGTCGGTGCGCGCGTCCACGACGATCGGTTCGAAGTCGGGGTTCTCGGGCAGCAGCTCGATCGTGTGGCCACGCCGGCGCAGCCGCTTGACGGTGACGCCACCGTCCACCCGGGCGACGACGATCTGGCCGTTGCGGGCCTCGCTCGCCTGGCGGACGGCGAGCAGGTCGCCGTCGAGGATGCCGGCGTCGCGCATGCTCATGCCGCGGACCTTCAGCAGGTAGTCGGGCTTCTCGGCGAACAGGCCGGGGTCGAGCGCGTAGCTGGACTCGATGTGCTCCTGGGAGAGCATCGGGCTGCCGGCGGCCACGCGGCCCACCAGCGGCAGGCTGAGCGCGATCTGCACGGCGCTGGCGGCGAGGCCGCGTTCGGCGTCGGCGTCCATGCCGGGCAGCAGCTTCAGCCGGATGCCGCGCGAGGCGCCCGAGGTGAGCTCGAGCACCCCCTTGCGGGCGAGCGCCTTCAGGTGCTCCTCGGCCGCGTTGGGCGAGCGGAAGCCGAGCTTGGCGGCGATCTCGGCCCGCGTGGGCGGGAAGCCGGTGTCGGCGATGTGCTGACGGATGAGTCCGAGGATTTCCTGCTGTCGGGCGGTGAGGTCGCGCATGGCGGAGCGTCCCGGAGGGGGGCGGCGGAGCGGCCGCGAAGGCTGTATTTTTATCCAGTTCCCGACGCTTGACAAGCCATGGACAGCGGGTTTCGGGGCGGTGGCCGGAGGGGCTGCAAGCCCGACGGATCGTGTCCGGTACGTCGCAGAGTCGTGATGGATAGGTGATATGCTCCCCGAAGCGAGTGAGATTTCCGCTGCGCGCTAACACGAATTGTCTAGTGCACGACCTCCGTGCATGTGGCAAAGTCGCCCTTGCGCATGGCCCTTGCTTGCGTCGAATCGTGTTCGATTGTCAAGGTCTTCCATCACCCAGCCCGCCTCGATCGCACCGTGTTCGACCCCTGTTCCTCCACTCCTTCGGGCTGAGGCCACCGCACGAGACTTGCATTTCCCGGATCGCTGCGATGGGGCCGGTGCCGTCATGGCCGGTTGCTGATGCTTCGCCTCGGAATGCAACGAGACCCTTGATTTTCGAGGTTACGCATGAGCACCAAGATCTACGTCGGCAACCTGCCCTGGCGCGCCACCGATGCCCAACTCACCGAGATGTTCGCCGCCCATGGCGAGGTGATCGAGGCCCGCATCATCACCGACCGTGAGACCGGGCGTTCGCGCGGCTTCGGTTTCGTGACGATGGCGAACAACGACGGCGCGCAGAACGCCATCCGCGCGCTGAACGGCAGCTCGCTCGAAGGCCGCGCGCTGGTCGTCAACGAGGCGCGCGAGCAGCAGGGCGGTGGCGGTGGCGGTGGCGGCGGCTTCCGCCGCTCGGGCGCCGGTGGCTACGGCGGCGGCGGTGGTGGCGGCGGCGGCTACGGCGGCGGCGGTGGTGGCGGCTACGGTGGTGGTGGCGGCGGCGGCGGCGGCTTCGCCGGCCAGCGCCGACCGCGCCAGTACTGATC
>JBAXJZ010000658.1:0-2239 GCA_037137595.1 Burkholderiales bacterium
CTCGACCACCGCTGGGTCACCGCCGCGAGCTTCGCGCTGCAGGCCGCCGGCATGGCGCTGCTGCTGGCGAGCGACGCACCGGCCGCGGTGCTCGCCGGCTGCGTGCTCTTCGGCCTGTCGGTGGGCAACGTGGTCACGCTGCCGGCGGTCTTCGCGCAGCGCGAGTTCGCGCCCGAGCGCTACGGCGCGGTGGTGGCGAAGGTGTGGACGGTGGGCCAGACGCTCTTCGCGCTCGGCCCGATCGGCGCCGGCGCGCTGATCGCCGCGACCGGCACGCCGGCCTGGACGATCGCCGCGTGCCTCGCGATGCAGCTCGCGGCGGCCGCGCTGTGCGTCAGCGGGTCATCGGCAGCGCCACGCCCATCCCGACGAACAGCGTCCCGCAGACCCGGTTGAAGCGCCTGCCCTGGCGCGCAAGGACGGGCCGCACGCGGTGCGCGAGCAGCGCGAGCGCGTATTCCACGACGATCTCGATGACCACGAAGACGACCAGCAGCGCGACGAGCTGCGTGAGCAGGTCCACGCCCGGGCGGATCAGCTGCGGCAGGAACGCGCCGTAGAAGAGCAGCGCCTTCGGGTTCGACACCGCGGTGAGGAAGCCCTGCCGGAACAGCACCGCCGGATGGCCGTCGGCCGCGGGCGCGACCGCGTCGAGCCGCGGCGGCGGCGCGCGCCACAGCTGGATGCCGAGCCAGACGAGGTAGGCGCCGCCCACCCACTTCAGCACCGCGAGCGCGTGCGACGAGGCCTGCAGCAGCGCGCCGATGCCGGCGAGCGACAGGCCGATCAGCACCGAGAAGCCGAGCGCGCCGCCGGCGACGGTCCACAGCGTGCGGCGGTGGCCGTGCAGCGCGCCGTGGGTGAGGACGAGGAAGCTGTTCGGGCCGGGCGTGACCGAGAGGCCGAGCGCGGCGATCGAGTAGACGAGCCAGTCGTGGGGGTCCAAGGGGCGGTCCGGTGGGGGGCGGGGCGCTTCGGCGCAGGCGCGCATCATGCGCGCATCGGGGATCGGGCGCGACCTCGGCTACGGGTCCGGCGCCGATCCCGTCGTGGCCACGAAGAAGTCCACGATCCGCGCGATCTGCCCGCGCATCATCTCGCGCCCGCGCACCGTCCGGCAGCCCTGCGATTCGGCGAACGCGAGCAGCGGCGTGGTCTCGGGCTTCACGATCGCGTCGAGCACCACCAGCGAGGGCGGCAGCGCGGCCGCGTCGATCGGGCGGCGCGGATCGCCGAGCATGCCGACCGGCGTCGCGTTGACGAGCACGTCGGCCCCGTCGAGCTCGGGCGGTCCGACGGTGACCGCGGTGCCGGGCGAGATCGCGCGGATCGTCGCCGTCGAGCGCTCGCAGCGGCCGGCATCGAGGTCGAAGATCCGCATCGCGGCCGGCCGCTCGGCGGCCACCGCCGCGGCGATCGCCGCGCCCGCGCCGCCCAGGCCCACCAGCACCACCCGCCGGCCGGCGAGCGGCACGCCCGCGCGGCGCAGTCCCTCGACGCAGCCCAGGCCGTCGAACATCTCGCCGTGCCAGCGGCCGTCCGCATCGCGCGCCAGCGCGTTCAGCGCACCCACGGCCCGCGCCTGCGGACCGAGCGCGTCGGCGAGCCCGCAGGCCCGCTGCTTGAACGGGATCGTGAAGATCAGCCCGTCGAGGTTGGCCACGCGCATCAGCCGCGGCAGCACGTCGTCGAACTCGGCCTCGCGGACGTGGACAGGCACCAGCAGCGCGTCGAGACCGCGGCGGCGCATCTCCCAGGTGACCATCTCGGGGGAGCGGACCTGGGCGATCGGATCGCCGACGATGCCATACATCCGTGTACGGCCGTTGACGAAGTCCACCTCGTCGGTCGATGCTGCGGCCATGCCGTCTGTCCCTTCGCCGTCCGTCCGGCCGATGTCGCGATGACGCCCCGCACGCTACACCCTCCCGGGCCGCGCGACCGCGCGGGCGTTCCGCGATGCCTGCGCTGAGCGGTCGCGGCATCGTCGTCACCGGCGCCGCCTCGGGCATCGGCGAGGGTCTCGCGCGCGCGCTCGCCGCGCGCGGCGCGAAGCTGCTGCTCGCCGACCGCGACGCCGCGCGGCTCGATGCGGTGGCCGAGTCGCTGCGCGCGGCCGGCGCCGACTGCGACGCGATGGCCTGCGACGTGGCCGACCCCGGCACCGCGCCGGCGCTCGCGGCGCGCGCACTCGAGCGCTGGGGCGGTGCGGACGTCGTGATCACCAACGCCGGCGTCG
>JBAXJZ010000659.1:0-2238 GCA_037137595.1 Burkholderiales bacterium
CGGTCTGCGGCCTTCACCTGCCGGGCTCGGAAGCGCGCTTCGCGGGCGGCAAGGTCTACTGCAGCGATGCCCACCGCGACCGTGCCGCCGCGGCGGAGTCCCGGAGCGGGGCCGATCGCTGAGATGGCGGCCGCGGCCGATCCCGCGTCCGGCCGCGACGACGACGGCCTGCCGTCCTGGCTCAAGTCGTTCCAGTACTTCGCCTTCGCGCGCGTCGCGGTCGCGGTCGCGCTGACGGCCTACGTGCCGCTGCTGCGCGGCATGGGCTCGCTCGGCGACGGCTTCGACGCACCGACCTTCCTGCGCATCTCGGTCGTCTACCTGATCGTCTCCGGCGTGTCGCTCGCCTCCGCGCTGTGGCCGGGGCGGCTGCCGCCGCGCGTGCTGGCGGGCGTGCAGATCGCGGTCGACCTCGGCGCGCTGCTGGCCCTGATCCACGCGTCCGGCGGCCAGAGCGCGGGCTTCGCCGCGCTGCTGCTGCTGCCCAACGCGGGCGCGGCGATCCTGGTCGGCACGCGGCCGGCGCTGGTCTTCGCCGCGGCCTCGGCGCTTGCGCTGCTGTCGATGGCCGGCCTGCGCTCGATCGACGGCAACAGCGCCGATTCCGGCCTGCTGCAGGCCGCGCTGGTGGGGGCGACCCTGCTCGCCACCGCGGCCACCGTCGGCCGGCTCGCCCGTCGGCTGGCCGCCCAGGAGCGGCTGGCGGTGCGGCGCGGCGAGGATCTGCGCAACCAGCTCGCGGTGACGCAGGCGGTGATCGCCGACCTGCCTGACGGCGTGGTGGTGCTCGGACCGCGCGGCGAGCCCCGTGCGATCAACCGCTCGGCGCGTGACATGCTCTCCGGCGGCGCGAGCGGCGGCAACCTGCCCGGCCTGCTGCCGATGCGGGCCGCGCTCGGCCTCGGGCCGTCGCCGCAGCCGCCGTCGTCCGAGGTGGTCGAGTTCGTCGTGCCCGTGCCCGACGGCCCCGAGCGTCGGCTGCGCGCGCGGCGGCTCGGTTCGCCCGCGGAGGTCGCCGACGTGGTGGTCGTGCTCGAGGACCTCGGGCGGCTCGAGGCCCGCGCGCAGCAGCTCAAGCTCGCGTCGATGGGGCGCCTGTCGGCCTCGATCGCACACGAGATCCGCAATCCGCTGTCGGCGATCCGGCACGCCAACGGCCTCCTCGCCGAGCAGCTCGGCGAGCCGAGGCTGGGCCGTCTGGCGACGATCGTCGAGGACAACTGCCGCCGCATCGACCGCATCATCGAGGACGTGCTGTCGATCTCGCGGCGCGGCAGCGCGACGCCCGAGCCGATCGCCGCCGAGGCCTTCGTCGCGCAGGTCGTGGTGGAGCTGGTCGCGCAGACCGGCGCCGACCCGCGTCGGGTCGACTGCCGCGTGCCGACCGAGGCGCCACCGCTGTGGTTCGACGCGGGCAACCTGCGGCAGGTGCTGCTCAACCTGCTGGTGAACGGGCTGCGCCACGCGAGCGGCGAGCGCGGCGCGGTCCGCATCGACTGGGCGCCGGACCCCGGCGGGCGCTGGGTGCTGACCGTGGCCGACGACGGGCCGGGCGTTCCGGCATCGTCGCGGGTCCACCTGTTCGAGCCGTTCTTCACCACCGAGACGCGCGGCACCGGCCTGGGCCTGTACCTCGCCCGCGAGTTGTGCACCGCCAACGGCGCGACGATCCGCTACCGGCCGCCGGGCGATAATCCGCCCGTGCGCAGCGCCTTCGTCGTCGAACCGGCCGCTGCGCCCCCCGCCCGATGACCCTCCCATCCGCCGATTCCAACCGGTCGCTGTCGCGCGGCCTGCGCGTGCCGCGTGCGCTCGTCGTCGACGACGAGGCCGACCTGCGCGAGCTGCTCGAGCTGACCCTGGTCGGCATGGGCCTGGACGTCGATTGCGCGCCCGACCTGGCCACCGCGCGGCGCCTGCTCGATGCGCAGCGCTACGCGCTGTGCCTGACCGACATGCGCCTGCCCGACGGCGACGGCCTGTCGCTGGTCGAGCGCATCGGCACGGCCTTCCCCGAGACCCCGGTCGCGGTCATCACCGCCTACGGCAGCGCCGAGTCGGCGGTCGCCGCGCTCAAGGCCGGCGCGTTCGACTACCTGTCCAAGCCGGTGGGGCTGGAGGCGCTGCGCACGCTGGTCCGCTCGGCGCTGCGGCTGTCGGCGGCCGGCGACGCGGCCGCGGCGGCGCCCCCGGTCCCGGTCCCGGTCGAGCCGGCGCCCATCGCACCCGCGGTCGCAC
>JBAXJZ010000660.1:0-2237 GCA_037137595.1 Burkholderiales bacterium
CGGCGGTGTCGTCGGCCGCGTCGGGTGCACCGGCCATGCCGAAGCCCGCGTCCGCTCCGGCCCCGGCCGCACCCGCGCCGCGCGCCGCCGCGCCGGCCAAGGTGCCCGACGACGACTGGGAAGAGTTCTGACCCTCCGGCCGCGGGAACGGGCGAGCCGCCCGATCCGCGCCCGCCCGGACCGCACCAACGCGTCCGCCCGGATCCACCCCGAACACATCGAGCCCCGATGACCCTGCCGCGCACCACCTCCTTCCCGCCGCCCGCCACCGCGCCGATCGCCGCGCGGTGTGCGGCCCGTTGAGAGGGCCGCGGCGATGAGCGCCCCGACCCCAGCCCTCGGCAACGAGGTGGCCCTCGCGCCCGGTGACTTCGAGCGCGTGCGCCGCCTCATCAAGGACCGCGCGGGCATCCACCTGCAGCCGAGCAAGCAGAGCATGGTGCAGGGCCGTCTCGCGCGGCTGCTGCGCGAGCACGGTCTGCCGAGCTACGCGTCGCTGCTCGACGCGGTCGACCGGCCGAACTCGCCGCTCTGGCAGCCGTTCGTGAACGCGCTGACGACCAACCTCACGTCGTTCTTCCGGGAGGCGTATCACTTCCCGCTGCTGGCCGAGTTCCTGCAGAAGCACCGCGGCGGTCCGGTCCGCATCTGGTGCGCGGCGGCGTCGACCGGCGAGGAGCCGTGGTCGCTCGCGATCACCGCGCTCGAGACGCTCGGCCCCGGCGCGCAGGTCTCGATCTACGCCTCCGACATCGACACCGACGTGCTGCGCACCGCCAAGGCGGGCGTCTATCCGGTCGACGGCGACAAGGGCCTGGATGCCGGGCGCCTGAAGCGCTGGTTCCTGAAGGGCACCGGGAACAACGCCGGCCTGATGCGCGTGCGGCCCGAGCTCTCGAAGCTGGTCGAGTTCGGCCAGGTGAACCTCGTGCACGACCCGCTGCGCTTCCAGCAGCCGTTCGACGTGGTGTTCTGCCGGAACGTGATGATCTACTTCGACGCGCCGACCCAGCGCACCGTGCTGACCCGCATCCATGCGTGCATGAAGCCGGGCGGGCTGCTGTTCGTCGGCCATTCCGAGAACTTCTCGGCGCAGTCCGACCTGTTCACGCTGCGCGGCAAGACCGTCTACGAACGGCTCGCCGGGCGCACCGCCCGGGAGCCCGAATGCATCCGATGACGCCCCCGCCGCTGCGCCAGACCGCGCCGGGCCTGTTTCCCAAGCCCTCGGACAGGATCCGCGCGCTGCGCGAGCGTCCGGCGCGCGAGTACGAGGCCCGCACGTTCTACTACGACGCCTCGTTCAAGCTCGATGCGGTCAAGATCCTGCCCGGCGAGTACTACGTCCACGACGACGACGACCTGCTGCTGATGACGGTGCTGGGCTCGTGCGTGGCCGCCTGCCTGGTCGACCGCGTCGCGCGGATCGGCGGCATGAATCACTTCATGCTGCCCGACGGCGGCACCGCCGGGCGCTACGGCGCCTACGCGATGGAGCTGCTGATCAACGAGATGATGAAACGCGGCGCCAAGCGCGAGCGGCTGGAGGCGAAGGTCTTCGGCGGCGGCCAGGTGATGCGCAACTTCTCGACGATGAACGTGGGCGAGCAGAACGTGAAGTTCATCGAGCAGTTCCTCGCGGCCGAGCGGATCACCATCGTCTCGCGCGACGTGCTCGACATCCATCCGCGCAAGGTCTGCCTGTTCCCCGGCAGCGCCCGCGCGCTGTGCAAGAAGCTCGCGGCGGCCCAGGCGGACGCGATCGTCACCGAGGAGTCGGCGTTCCGCGGCCGGCTCGCGAAGCAGCCGGCGGCCAGCACGGCCGGCAGCGTCGAGTTGTTCTGACCGGCGGACACGGAGACCGAGATGAGCAAGATCCGCGTGGTGGTGGTCGACGACTCGGCCCTGATCCGAAGCATGCTGTCGAGCCTGATCAATTCGCAGCCCGACATGGAGTGCATCGGCGCCGCCAACGACCCGTACATGGCGCGCGAGATGATCCGGAACCTGAACCCGGACGTCATCACGCTCGATGTCGAGATGCCCCGCATGGACGGGCTCGATTTCCTGGAGAAGCTGATGCGGCTGAGGCCGATGCCGGTGGTGATGGTCTCGACGCTGACCGAGCGGGGCGCCGACACGACGCTGCGCGCGCTGGAGCTGGGCGCGGTGGATTTCGTCGCCAAGCCCCGGATCGGGATCGCGCAGGGCCTGCACGAGATGGCCACCGAGATCGC
>JBAXJZ010000661.1:0-2214 GCA_037137595.1 Burkholderiales bacterium
TGTCAAACGACACCCACCTTTACGAGTTAAGGCGACACCTACCTTTACGAGATGTCGGCCCGGGAATCGGTTCAGGTCCGCTGCATGGAGAGGGCCTGTTCGAGATCGCGCAGTCGGTAGCTGCGCCCCTTGATGTTGAGGACGTGAGCGCGGTGCAGGAGCCGGTCCAGGATGGCAGTGGTGAGCACCTCGTCGCCGGCGAGCAGCTCGGTCCATTCGCGCACCGACTTGTTCGTCGTGATCAGGATCGCGCCGCGCCCGTAGCGGTAGGTCACCAGCCGGAAGAACAGGCTGGCTTCCTGGCGCGTCATCGGCTCGAAGCCGAGCTCATCGATCACCAGCAGCGCGCTCGAGAGGTATTTCCTTCGACGCAACCTTGCCGGAGGCAAGGTTGCGTCGCCCCTGAGTTCGTTGAGCAGCTCGTCGAAGCGGAAGTACTGCACCGAGAATCCCTGCTCCACGGCCTTGATGCCGAGCCCGATCGCCAGGTGGGTCTTGCCCACGCCGGGTGGGCCCTGGATCAGCACGGTCTCGCTGCTGCGTACCCACGAGCAGGTCGCCAGCGTCTCGATGCGGCTGCGCTCGATCGCCGGCTGGAAGGCGAAGTCGAAGTTCGTCAGCGTCTGGCCGGTCGGCAGGTTCGAGAGCCGCAGCGAGGTCTTCACCCGGCGCGTCTCGCGGCCGCTGATCTCGGCCTCGAGCAACGCCTCGAGGAAGTCGTGGGCGGCCACCGGCTTGCGTACCGCCTCGCTGAGCAGGCTGTCGAGCTGGTCGGCCGCGTGGAGGCATCCGAGCTGGATGAGCCGATCCCGGGTTCGGTCGATGTCGAGCTTCGGGCGCGCCGCGGTCATCGGGCGACCTCCGCGAGCCGCGCATACAGATCGATGGCGCGGTGCGCCACTGGCTCGGCGGCGAGCTCGAGCATCCTGGCGCCCATCTTTCCCAGCGGCGGCGGTGCGGTCACGCGCTCGGTCGAGGCACCCTCGTAATGCTTCGGGTCGATTACCAGCCGGTGCGGCGTGTGGCGGGCGTGGACGGCCACGATCGCGTTCTCGGTCAGGATCTGCACGGTCGTCGCGCAGCCGCGCACCTCAACCAGCATGAGCACGAGGGCGAACGGCACGCTGTACTGGCGGCCTTCGAAGCTCACCAGCCCGTCGATGCCGACGCGCCGCGTCAGCGCCACGTCGAACGGCTCCGGCAATGTCTCGGGCAGAGCGCCGAGCAGTGCGCGCTCGGCCTGCCACGTCTCCCACACCGAGGAGCCAGTCACCGGGCACCGCCGACGCCGCGCGCTCTTCTCGCTTCGCTCGTCGCTCCAGGCCTGCAGCTCGGCGAGGTCGCGCCAGGCGGCGCCGCTCGGGTCCTGGTTGTCGCGCTGATCTCGCACCCGGCGCTCGACCTTGCCCTTGGTCTGCGGCTGCCGCGGTGCGCAGGCGTCGACGTGGAAGCGCATCATCGCCGCGTACCGGCGGTAGGTCGTGTTGATCGTGCCCCAGGCGCCCGCGCCGTGCACGACGGCCGTCTTCTCGTTGTCGACCCGCACGGTGGCGGTCACGCCGCCGATCCGCTTGAACGCCTCGGTGTGGCAGTGCAACCAGCTCAGCTGATCCTTGCGGTGCGACCAGACAATCGCCTCGAAACGGCTGTGAGACAGCACCATGTGCAGCGCGAGCAGTTCGGTGCGCTCGCCGCCGACGACGATCGAAGGGAAGTGCGCCCAATCGACCTGCGCCTGCGCCGCCGGCGGCGTCTCGACGCGGCGTCGCGCCCGGATCGCCGGCGCCGGATACGTCCGGCCCCAGTAGCGCTGCACCGACCGCAGGCTGCCGCGATAGCCGTGCTCGGCGACCAGCCAGTCGTGCAGCGCAGCGAGGTTCACTGCCCGATCGCCTTGCTGGCCGCGCCAGTGTTCGATCGCCTCGGCCACCGCCGTCGCCCGCGGTTCCTGCTTCGTGCGGCCATCGACCGCCCCCGTCTGCATCCGCTTGACCTGATAGCGCACCGCGCCCTCGGTCACCCCCAGCATCCGGGCGATCTCGCAGTGCGAGACGCCCTTCGCCGCCAATGTCTTGATCGTCATTCGAGCCTCCAGATCGAGCTTGCTCATCCCCGTCTCCGGCTCGTCTTGCCGATGACGGGACTCTCAAACCCGAACCGACGACTCGTAAATCTGGGTGTCGCCTTAACTCAACGATACGGTGTCGCTCTACA
>JBAXJZ010000662.1:0-2212 GCA_037137595.1 Burkholderiales bacterium
GGATGCGCCGCGGCCCGCGCGGCGTCGTCCTACGCCGCTTCGCGCGGCAGCAGCCACAGCTGCAGCGAGCGCGCGACCACGCGGCCGGCCTCGTCGACCAGCGCCGTGCCGGCGTGCAGCTTGCGGCCGTCTCGCGAGATCGGCCAGCCCATCGCGACGTAGCGCGCGCCGACGCGCACGGGCGCGTCGATCCGCGCCGCGATCCGGCCGGTCATCATCGGCGGCGCGTCGGGCAGTCGATGGGTCCAGGCGATGCCGGCCGGGCAGTCGAGCGCGGCCCAGACGACCGGCACGGGCACGAGGCCGTCGTCGCTGGCCAGCGCGGCGGCCGGCGTCCAGTCCGATGCGACGACGCCCGCGTCGCCGACCGGCGCGGGCAGGATCCGCAGGCCGTCGTCGCGGTCGATGCCGCAGCCGAAGCAGCGGCGGTAGGGATCGCCGGTGCGGGCGTGTGCACGCATCCGGCCGACGACCCCGGCGGCCGTCGCGGCCTCGAGGCCGGGCGGCGCGGGCACGTCGACCTCGAACGCCTGCGCGCGGGCCTCGGCGAGCAGGCGCTCGCCGTCGCGCAGTGCGAGGGTGCCGTCGGCGCGGCGCTCGACGGCGAGCGGCAGATCGAGCGGAGGCGGTGCGCGCAGCGTCACCTCGACCGAGGCCGCGCCGAGCGCCTCGGCGAGCAGGCCGGAGACGTAGCCGCCGTTGCCCGAGGCGGGCGGGCCGTTGAAGCGGGCGGGGATGACGGGGCGGGTATCGGCGGGCACGGCGGGCCTGGGGTCGGCGGGGTCCGGCTCGAGTATAGGTCGGCGTGGCGGGCGGCCGGGGGGGCTCTCAGCCGGCGCGCAGGCCCGCTTCCACCTCGGCGATCACGAGCGCGGTCGCCGCGTCGGCGGGCTTGTCGTGCCGGCGCACGAGCAGCAGCGTGCGGCGCAGCGCCGGCCGCAGCGGGCGCACGACCAGGCCGCGGCGCTCGCGCTCGGTGGGGATCGACTCGGCGGCGAGGACGGCGGCGCCGAGGCCGGCGGCGACCACGCGCTTGATCGCCTCGACGTTGCCCACGCGCATCGCCGGGCGCGGCTCGATGCCGCCGTCGCGCAACCACTGCAGCGCGAGCGCGTCCATCCGCGTCTCGCCTTCGATCACCAGCGGGTGGCGCGCGAGCTGCGCGGGCGTGACCGCGCGCGGCGCGTCCGAAGCCGACGGCGGCAGCACCGCGAACAGCGGGTCGGAGCGCAGCGCGGTGGCATGCAGCCCGCGTTCCGGGGCGGGCGCGGCGAGCACGCCGACATCGATCTCGTTGTCGACGAGGCGACGTCGCATCTCGGCGGCGGTGCCGACCGAGATCTCGAGCTCCAGTCCGGGGTGGCGACGGTGCAGCCGCGCGAGCACCGGCGGCAGCAGGTAGGTCAGCATCGAGACGCCGGTGCCGATCCGCACGCGGCCGACGAAGCCGTCGCGGTGGCGACGTGCGGTCTCGGCGACGCGGCGCGCGCCCTCGAGCAGCTCGCGTGCCTGCGCGATCACGTCGGCGCCGGCCGCCGAGGCGTGCGCGCGCTTGCCGAGACGGTCGACGAGGCGCAGCCCGAGCCGGGTCTCGAGCTCGCGGATCTGCAGACTGACCGCGGACTGGCTGAGGTGCAGCCGCTCGGCGGCGCGCGAGAAGCTGCCCAGCTCGACGACGGTGACCAGCGTGCGCAGCTGGTCGAGGCTCAGCTCGCGCACCATGGCCTCCGGTGATGAGGATTTCTCATCGATCAAATGATAACGATCAACTGGACCGATGGAACGCCGCACGCGATGCTGGTCGCTCCTGATGCGACCGGAGATCGACGATGACGATCCGTGCCTTCTCCGCCGTGCGGACGGCAGCCCGGCCGTCGCACGAGCGCGCGGGGTCGTTCGCCCGTCGCGAGGCCACGGTGCTGCCGTTTCCCGCCGGACGCGTCGTGCGGGGGTCCGACGGGGCGGGCGGACGGGACAGGGCGGGGGGCGACGGACGGTGCGACGCGTCCGACGGCACGGGGCTGCGGTCCGCCGCGACCGCGCCGCTGCGCGCGGCGCGGGCCCTCTGGCGTGCGGTGATCGCCCGCTGCCGGCAGGCCGTCGAGGCGCGCTCGCTCGCGGCGCTCGACGCGAGGACGCTGCGCGACCTCGGGCTGGAACCGGATCACCCGGCCCGCGGGGCGGGCCGGGCCGATCGGTGGCGCTGACCGTC
>JBAXJZ010000663.1:0-2208 GCA_037137595.1 Burkholderiales bacterium
TGACGACACGAGGAATTGACCCCCTTCGTGGAAGGAGGTCGAAGTGCAAGAGATGGTCGAGCAAGCTCCCCGGTCCGAGTGGATCGAAGGGAGGCAGGCGATGCAAACGCCCGAGGACGTTCAGGCGATGCTCAAGCTGGCATCGCTGGGCTGGGGCGCCAAGCGCATCAGCCGCGAGTTGGGCTGTAGCCGCAACACCGTGCGCAGCTACCTGCGCCAAGGTGGTTGGCAGCCCTACCAGTCGCCGCACCGGCCGGGGCGACTGACGGCGCATCGGGACTGGCTGGCCGAGCGGTTCCGCCAGCACCGCGGCAACTGTGATGTCGTGCGCCAGGAACTCCAGCGCGAGCACGGCGTGACGGTGAGCCTGCGCACCGTCGAGCGGGCCGTGGCGCACCTGCGCCGTGAAGTGCTCGCCCAGACGGCGGCCACAGTGCGCTTCGAGACGCCGCCAGGCCACCAGTTGCAGATCGACTTCGGCACGGTGCGCGTGCCGATTGCCGACGAGCAGCTCAAGGTTCACCTCTTCGTGGCCACGCTGGGCTACTCGCGCCGGATCTACGTGGCCATGTTCCTGCACGAACGCCAATCGGCTTGGCTGCAGGGTCTCGAAGGCGCGTTCTGGCACTTCGGGGGCACCACCCGCGAGGTCCTGGTCGACAACGCTCGAGCGCTCGTCAACGAGCACGACGCCCAGACCCGCGAGGTCGCCTTCAACGACCGCTTCCACGCCTTCTGCCGCTACTGGAGCGTGATCCCTCGGGCCTGTGCGCCATACCGTGCCAGGACCAAGGGCAAGGACGAGCGCGGTGTGGGCTACGTCAAGCGCAATGCCATCGCCGGGCATCGCTTCGCGTCCTTGGAAGAACTCCAGGCGCATCTGGCGCGCTGGATGCGCGAGGTCGCCGATGTTCGGGTGCACGGCACCACCGCGGAGCCACCCATCGACCGCTTCGAGCGCAACGAACGAAGAGCACTTGCGCCGCTGGCGGCCAAGGCGCCGTTCCTGCAGGTGCGTGAGCTTAGCCGCCGCGTTCACACCGACGCCTGCATCGAACTCGACACCAACCGCTACAGCGTGCCGTGGAAGCTCATCGGCGAGAGCGTCACCGTCGTCGTGGCCGAGCGGCAAGTGCGAGTGCTTTACGCCGACCAGGAAGTGGCCTGCCACGCGCAGAACGAGGGTCGGCGCACCAGCATCATCGAGCGCAGTCATCTCGTGGGCATCGTCGGCGCGCAACTGGTCGGCGTGAGCTGGCTGGCACGACCGAATAGCGCAGCGGCGCCGGCACCGGACGCGCCGGCCGAGCTGCTTCGGCCACTGGCCGAGTACGAGACGGTGCTCGGAGGGGGCTGGTGATGGCCGCCGTCAAGAAGACACAGCCGCTCGAACTGCAGGGCGACCTCGAGCCGATGCTCACGCGGTTGAAGCTCACCGCCATTCGCGACCAGCTCGACACGCTGCTGGATCAGGCGGGGCGAGCCGAGTTGAACCTGCGCGAGGCGTTGGCGATGCTGTGTGCAGCCGAAGTGGCGCGCAAGGACGAGCGGCGCATCCAGATGGGCATGTCGATCGCCAAGTTCCCGTGCGTGCGCACGCTGGAGAGCTTCGAGTACGACGCGCAGCCCTCGGTGGACCCCAAGCAGATCCGCGAGCTGGCGACCTCGCGCTGGGTGGCCAACGGCGACAGTGTGCTGTTGCTCGGACCGCCCGGCGTGGGCAAGACGCACCTGGCGGTAGCACTCGGTCGCGAAGCCATCGTGCGGGGCTACTCGACGCTGTTCGTGCCGGCGACCAGCCTGGTGACGCAGCTCGCCCGGGCGCACGCCGAGGGGCGGCTGGAGGAGAAGCTGCTGCACTTCACCAAGCCCAAGCTGCTGGTGGTGGACGAGCTGGGATATCTGCCGTTCGAGGCCAACGCAGCGCACCTGTTCTTCCAGCTCGTGAGCCGGCGATATGAACGCGGCTCGATGCTGGTGACGAGCAACCGTTCGGTAGCCGAGTGGGGCGGCGTGTTCGGCGACGCCGTCGTGGCAACGGCCATCCTTGATCGGCTGCTGCACCACAGCCACGTCATCACGATCCGCGGCGACAGCTACCGCCTGCGAACGAAGCGCCGCGCTGGCCTGGTTAACCAGGCCAGCGCGAACACCGTAACTCAAACCGATTGATCAGCAACCGGGGGTCACTTCTGGATGTCGTCAGGG
>JBAXJZ010000664.1:0-2206 GCA_037137595.1 Burkholderiales bacterium
ACCGCGCGCGTCGAGCGGGGCGATATGATCGCGCCCATGGCCGCGAAGCACGTCTCCGAAACGCCCGCGACCGCGCTGCTGAGGAAGCACCGCGTCGCCTTCACCGAACACCCCTACGACTACGTCGAGCACGGCGGCACCGCCGAGTCCGCGCGCCAGCTCGGCCTCGACGAGCACGCGGTGGTGAAGACGCTGGTCATGCAGGACGAGGCCGCGAAGCCGCTGATGGTGCTGATGCACGGCGACCGCAAGGTCTCGACGAAGAACCTCGCGCGCCAGGCCGGCCGCAAGTCGATCACGCCCTGCGAGCCCGAGGTCGCGAACCGTCATTCGGGCTACCTGGTGGGCGGCACCTCGCCCTTCGGCACGAAAAAGCGCCTGCCCGTCTACGTCGAGCGCAGCGTGCTCGCGCTGCCGCGGATCTGGATCAACGGCGGGCGGCGCGGCTACCTCGTCGGGCTCGAGCCCGCGGTGCTGACGACGCTGCTCGAGGCCGTGCCGGTAGACTGCGCGCTCGAGGACTGACCCGCCCCCGTTCCCCGGACCCCGCCATGGACCTGCTGCCCGCGCTCGTCGCGATCGTCGTCGCCTACCTGATCGGCTCGGTGTCGTTCGCGGTGGTGGTCAGCCGCGCGATGGGCCTCGCGGACCCGCGTTCGTACGGCTCGGGCAACCCGGGCGCCACCAACGTGCTGCGCACCGGCAATCGCACCGCCGCGATCCTCACGCTGATCGGCGACGCGGCCAAGGGTGCGGTGGCGGTGCTGCTGGCGAAGGCCGTCGCGCAGCGCTTCGGCTTCGACGACTTCGTGCTGACGCTGGTGGGCCTCGCGGCCTTCGTCGGCCACCTGTTCCCGGTGTTCCACCGCTTCCAGGGCGGCAAGGGCGTGGCCACCGCCGCCGGCGTGCTGCTCGCGCTGTCGCCGTGGCTGGGGCTCGCGACGCTCGCCAGCTGGATCACCATCGCGGTCTTCTTCCGCTACTCGTCGCTCGCGGCGCTGGTCGCCGCGGTGTTCGCGCCGGCCTACTACGTGCTGCTCGCGGGCGCGGACCGCGTGGCGCTGGTCATCGCGGCGATGGGCGCGCTGCTGATCCTGCGGCACCGCAGGAACATCTCGAACCTGCTGGCGGGCACGGAAAGCCGCATCGGGTCGAAGAAGAAGGCGGCCTGAGCGCTCAGGCCGCGGCCCGCGTCGACCGCCCGATCACCGCGATCGGTGCCTCGTCCGCCGCGCGCCGCGCGCGCAGCTGACCGCAGCCGCCGTCCACCTCCTGCGCCGCCGACCAGCGCAGCGTCGCCACGACGCCGCGCGCCTTGAGCCCGCGCACGAAGGCCACCGCGCGCTCCAGCGGCGGCCGGCGGAACGGCGAGTCCTCGACCGCGTTCCACGGGATCGCGTTGAGGATCGCGCGGCGGCCGGCGAGCAGCGCCGCGATGCCGTCGACCTCGTCCTCGCCGTCGTTGACGCCATCGAGCAGCGTCCACTGGACCAGCAGCGGGAAGCCGGTCGCATCGGCCGCGGCGCAGGCGAGGGCGACGAGCTCGTCGGGATCGATCCGCGGCGCGCGCGGCAGCAACTCGCGGCGCAGCGCGGGCTTCGTCGTGTGCAGCGACAGCGCGATCGAGGGCCGGACGCGCGCCGCCGGCAGCCGCTCGAACGCGCGCCGGTCGCCCACCGTCGAGAACACCAGCTGCTCGCGCGCGATGCCGCCGTCGGTGCCCAGCAGCTCGATCGCCTCGATCACCGCGTCGAGGTTGTGCGCCGGCTCGCCCATGCCCATGAACACCACCTTGCGGACCGCGCGCAGCCGCCGGGCCGCGGCCACCTGCGCGACGATCTCCGCGCTGCCCAGCTGACGCAGCAGGCCGTCGCGGCCGGTGGTGCAGAAGGTGCAGCCCACCGCGCAGCCGATCTGCGTGGACACGCACAGGCCGCCGCGCGGCAGCAGCACGCTCTCCACCGCCTGGCCGTCGGCCAGACCCACCAGCAGCCGCTCGGCGCCGTCGCCCGGATGACGCGAGCGGACGCTCGCCACCGCGTCGAGCTCGGCCGCGAGCGCGGGCAGCGCCTCGCGCAGCCGCTTGGGCAGGAAGTTCGGATCGCCGCGATACGGCCTGTCCAGAGGGGCGGCGTGCAGCCACTGGCGCAGCAGGTGTCGTTCATGGGACGGCCCCGCGCCGTGTGCGCGCAGCCGGTCCCGGACG
>JBAXJZ010000665.1:0-2199 GCA_037137595.1 Burkholderiales bacterium
AGGGCGCGCAGCGCAAGGTCGAGGCGCGCAACTTCGACATGCGCAAGCAGCTGCTCGAGTACGACGACGTCGCCAACGACCAGCGCAAGGTCATCTACCAGCAGCGCAACGAGCTGCTCGAGAGCACCGACACCGAGGCCTTCATCACCGGGTTGCGGCAGGGCGTGTTCACCGACCTGTTCCGCGCGCGCGTGCCGGCCGAGTCGGTCGAGGAGCAGTGGGACATCGCCGGCCTCGAGGCCGAGCTGCGCGACGACTGGGGCCTGGAGGTGCCGCTCGCCGCGATGGTGCAGGGCGAGGCCTCGGACGAGGACCTGCTCGCGGCGGTGATCAAGGCCGCCGACACGCGCTACGCCGAGAAGGTGGAGCTGGTGGGCCGCGAGGGCTTCGCCGGCTTCGAGCGCTCGATCATGCTGCAGTCGATCGACCAGCGCTGGCGCGAGCACCTGTCGGCGCTCGACCACCTGCGCCAGGGCATCCATCTGCGCGGCTACGCGCAGAAGAACCCGAAGCAGGAGTACAAGCGCGAGGCCTTCGAGCTGTTCGAGTCGATGCTGCAGACGATCCGCAGCGAGGTCGTGAAGATCCTCATGAACGTGCGGATCCAGAGCGCCGAGGAGGCGCAGCAGGTCGAGGAACAGGTCGAGCAGCGCGCCGAGGCCTCGTACGGGCAGGCCTCGTACACCCACTCGGAGTTCTCGGCCGCGCCCGACGCCGATCCCGAGGCGGTCGCGCTCGCCGTCCAGGAGGCGCCCACCGCCCCCGACGACGACAAGGCCCAGCCGTTCCAGCGCTTCGGCACCAAGGTCGGCCGCAACGATCCCTGCCCCTGCGGCAGCGGCAAGAAGTACAAGCAGTGCCACGGACGGCTCGCCTGACGGCGTGACGGGTCGGCCCGCCCCGGCCCGCGTCGCGGGTCAGGGCAACGGCAGGTGGGGGCGCAGCGCGGCCCGCCACGCGGCGTAGCCCGATGCCGTCAGGTGCGTGCCGTCCCAGGTGTGCTCCGGCCGCAGGCCGCCCTCGGGGGTGGACATCGTCGCGTTGAGGTCGATCCAGGTCGAACCGGTCTCGGCGGCGAGGGCGCGCAGCGCTTCGTTCAGGCGACGGATCGCGTCGACACGGTCGCCGCAGACGGCAGTCGCACAGTCCAGCGTCGACTGCACGAACACCGCCGCGCCTTCGGCCCGCAGCGCGGAGACCAGCCGCCGGTAGTCGCCGACCACGGCGTCGATCGGCCTGCCCGAGGCCAGGTCGTTGGTCCCCAGCATCAGGAACACCGCCCGCGGGCGCGCGGCGGTGACGGTGTCGAGTCGTGCGAGGGCGTCGTCGGTCCGGTCGCCGTCGATGCCGCGGTTGATCGCGTCGGCGCCGGCCAGCCACTCCCGCCATTCGCCGCCCGCGGTCAGCGAGTCGCCGAGCATCACCACGGCCGCGGGCGTCGGGTTGGCCCGCAGCAGCGCCAGGCGCGCGGCGCGCGCGGCCTGCCAACCTCCGCGCGTGTCGCGCAGGCCGGACCACGACGCGGCCAGCCACGCGTACGGCGCGGGGCGGTAGACGACGAAGGCGGCGCCGCCGATCGCGCCCGCACAGGCGGCGGCCATCGCGACGGCCGCGAGGCGGCGGGTGAGCTTTGGGTGCGTCACGGGGGAGAGTGCGTCGGCGTGCGATGCGTGTCGCGGTGCCCAAGCATCGGCGAGCGCGGGCCGCCCGCGCAAGTCGGTGCGACCCGGGCGGCGGCGGTTCAGGCCGCCGGGACCGCGGCGAGCAGCGTCTCGATGCCGGCCGCGGCCGCGTTCGCGGTCCGCCGGGGCGAGGGCCAGTACAATCCCCCCTCCCGGAGGCCGCAGCGCTCCGGTCCACCGCGCGCCGTCCGGCGCGCGCCCCACGCGCCCTGCCGATCCCCCGCCGCGATGCCCGTCCACCTCGCTCCTCCCGATCCCGCCCGCCTGTTCCCGGTCGCCGGCCTGGATCTGGGCACCGCGCGTGCCGCGATCCGCAAGCCGAACCGCCGGGACGTGCTGCTCGCGCGCATCGCGCCCGGTGCGACCGCGGCCGGCGTCTTCACGCGCAACCGCTTCTGCGCGGCGCCGGTCACCGTCTGCCGCGAGCACCTCGCCGGCGGCGCCGGGGTCCGCGCCTTCGTGGTCAACACCGGCAACGCGAACGCCGGTACCGGCGAGCCCGGGCTCGCGGCCGCGC
>JBAXJZ010000666.1:0-2195 GCA_037137595.1 Burkholderiales bacterium
GCTGCTGCCCCGCCAGGACGGGCCCTTCGAACGGGCCGCCGCGTCACTGCTCGCGGGCATCCGCGCCGCCCACGGGCGCGACGGCGCGGGCGTCGTCATCGAGGCCATCGAGGTCGACGACCAGGCCGACGAGCTCGCGCTCGCGATGGCCGAGCTGCGCGAGCGCAATGCCGCGATGGTCATCGGGCCGGTCACCCGCAACGGCGCCACCGCGCTGGTCGAGCTCGGCGCCATCGGCACGCCCACGCTCGCGCTGAACCTGCCCGAGGGCAACGCGCCGGTGCCGGCGCGGCTCGTGTTCCTCGGCCTCGCGATCGAGACCGAGGCCCGCCCGGTCGCGTCGCTCGCCTACGCGCAGGCGCTCGCCGCGGCCGGCACCCGGCGGCCGCGCGCGGTCGGCGTGACGATCGCGTCGCCGCTCGCGCGGCGCGCGGTCGGCGCGTTCCGCGAGGCCTGGGTCGCGCTCGGCGGCGAGATGCGCGAGCCGGTGGAGTTCGCCGGCCCGCGGCCCTCGCGGGACCTCCGGACCCGCCTCGCGCAGCCCGCGCCCGATGTCGCCTTCCTCTCGATGGGCCCGGAGCAGGCGCGCGTGCTGCGCGGTGCCCTCGGCACCGAGACCGCGGTGTGGGGCACGTCGATGACGAGCATCGGCCACGGTTCCACGCTGCGCCTGCCCGAGCTCGACGGCATGCGCGTGCTCGAGATGCCGTGGTTCGTCGAGCCCGACAGCCCCGCGGTGATGGCCTACCCCAAGGGGCCCACGGGCTTCAACGTCGAGATGCAGCGGCTCTACGCGCTCGGCATCGACGCCTTCCGCGTCGCGCGCATGCTGCTCGCCGGCGACGCGTCGTTCGACCTCGACGGCGTCACCGGCCGCCTCCACTTCGACCGGCTCGCCGGCCAGCGCGTCGAGCGCACCGCGCTGGTCGCCGAATACCGCAACGGCGTGCCGGTCGTCGCCGGCACGCCCTGATCGCACCGTGCCCGCGCCCGCGCAGCGCGAGGGCGCCGAGGCCGAGGCGCGCGCCGAGGCCTTCCTCGTCGAACGCGGCCTCGTGCCGGTCGAGCGCAACGTCCGCTTCCGCGGCGGCGAGATCGACCTGGTGATGCGCGACGGCGCGCACTGGGTCTTCGTCGAGGTTCGCGCGCGGCGCAGTGCGCGCTGGGGCGGCGCGGCCGCGAGCGTCGACGCGCGCAAGCGCCAGCGCCTCGCGCTCGCCGCGAACCTCTTCCTGCTCCGGCGCTTCGGTCAGCGTGCATGGCCGCCCTGCCGCTTCGACGTCGTCGCGATCGAGGCCGGCACCCCGCACTGGATCCGCGGCGCGTTCGACGCGGGCTGAAGGTCGTGCGCACGCGGCTGCTATGATCCGGCCGGATCGCGGGCGCCTCGAGGCCCGCCGCACGACAGCGCGAGGAGGACGGATGGTTCCGATGCGAAGGCTCGCCATGATCGCGGCCCTGATGGGCACGACGCTCGCCTCGAGCGGATGTCTGCCGCTCGCCGCCACCGGCATCGCCGTCGGCACGCTCGCCGTGCTCGATCGTCGCACCATCGGCGCGCAGACCGAGGACACCGAGATCGAGATCCGCGCGAGCAACCGCCTGCCCGAGGCGATCCGCGGCGCGCGCGGCGTCTCGATCACCAGCTACAACCGCCGCGTGCTGCTCACCGGCCAGGTGCCCGATGAGGCCGCGAAGGCCGAGGCCGAACGCGCGGTGCGTCAGGTGTCCGGCGTGCGCGAGGTCTACAACGAGCTCGAGCTCACGAGCCGCGTGAGCTTCTCCACCACCGCGAACGACAGCGCGATCACCGCGAAGGTGAGGGCCGGCATCATCGAGCAGAAGGCCCTGAGCAGCAACAACGTCAAGGTGGTGACCGAGAACGGCGTGGTGTTCATGATGGGCCTGCTCACGCAGCGCGAGGCGCCCGCCTACGCGACCGTCGCGAGCCGCGTGTCGGGCGCGCGTCGCGTGGTCACGCTGTTCGAGTACATCACCGAAGAGGAACTCGCGCGGATCAACGCCCGCTGATCCGCGTGCGGCCTTGACGCCTCGCTTCGGCCGTCGGCGACCGTCAATCGGCCTGACCGGGCCCCCCCGCGCGAACTCGCTACGCTAGGTCTCCGGTGCGCCCCAGCGCACCCGGAGCCCTCGATGTCCGCCGGTCTGCCGCTGCTCCTGCTGGTCTTCGCCCT
>JBAXJZ010000667.1:0-2193 GCA_037137595.1 Burkholderiales bacterium
CGCCCGCCGCGCTCGCGGTCTTCGCGGTCCGCGCGCCGGCGACCGCGCCGGGCGTGCGCGCCCTCGACGCGCTCGTCGCCGCGGTGGGCGACGGGGTGATGCCCGACGCCGATCCGGGGCCCGACGATCCGGCGACCATCCTCTACACCTCGGGCTCCACCGGCCATCCGAAGGGCGTGGTCTCGACGCACCGGAACATCCTGTCGTCGCTGCTGTCCTGGGAGCTCGACCGCGCGATCGCCGAGCGCGTGGCCGGCGTCGTGCCGCCGGCGCCGCCCGGGCAGGACGGCACGCTGCTCGCGGTGCCGCTGTTCCACGTGACGGGCCTGGCCGCGTCGCTGCTCGCGTCGTACCGGCTGCAGCGTCGCGTGGTCTGCATGTACCGCTGGGATCCGGAGGTGGCAGCCGTGCTCGTCGAGCGCGAGCGGCTGCGTTCGGTGGTGGGGCCGGCCGCGGTCACCGGCGACCTGCTGCGCGTGGCCGCCGAGGGCCGCCACGACCTGTCCTCGCTGCTCAGCGTGGGCGGCGGCGGCGCGCCGCGCGCGCCCGAGCAGGTGCACCGCATCGACGCGGTGTTCCCCAACGCGCTGCCGGGCACCGGCTGGGGCATGACCGAGACCTTCGCGATCGGTGCGGGCATCGCGGGCCCCGACTACCTCGCGCGGCCGGAGAGCTCGGGGCGCTGCTCGCAGGTGCTCGAGCTGCGTGTGGTCGACGCCGAGGGCCGGCCGCTGCCCGCGGGCGAGCGCGGCGAGCTGCAGGTGCGCGGCACCTCGGTGTTCCGCGGCTACTGGAACCGTCCCGACGCGAACGCCGACGCCTTCGACGGCGACTGGTTCCGCACCGGGGACCTCGCGTGGATCGACGACGAGGGCTTCGTCTTCATCGTCGACCGCATCAAGGACCTGATCATCCGCGGCGGCGAGAACATCGGCTGCGGCGCGGTCGAGGCCGCGCTGCTGCAGCACCCGGCGGTGCGCGAGGCGGCGGTCTACGCGGTGCCCGACGAGCGGCTCGGCGAGGAGGTGGGCGCGACGGTGTACTGTGATCCGCCGGTCGAGCCGGAGGCGCTGCGCGCCTTCGTCGCGACGAAGCTCGCCGCGTTCGAGGTGCCGCGCTGGGTGACGGTGGCCGACGCGCCGCTGCCGCGGACCGCGACCGGCAAGATCCTGAAGCGCGCGCTGCGCGAGGCGGCGCGGTCCGTGCCCCGCTGAGCGGCCCGCGCGCTCAGCGCAGGGTGGCGTCGGCCCGCGGGCGCGCCGGCAGCACGCCGATCGAGGCCGCGAACCGGTCGAACTCGGGCAGCCAGATCGGCTGCCCGGCGCGGCTGCCGAACATGCCGTGTGCGTCGCCGGGCGCGAAGGTGCCGAAGGCGACCATCCGCGCGTCGCCGCCCGCGCCGACGTAGGCGGCGTGCATCGCCTCCCAGGTGGGCCGGCTCCAGTAGCTGTCGTTGTCGCCGTAGAACCAGAGCGAGGGCACGCGGGTCTTCGCGCCGTAGGCGGCGAACGCGCGGGCGAGCCCGCCCTCCCAGGCGACGCAGTCGGTGTTCCTCAGCCCGCCGGCGAAGTTCACCAGGCCGAGCACCCCGGGCCGCCCCAGCGTGCCGAGCGCGAGCGTGACCATGCCGCCGTGCGACTGGCCCATCACGATCGTGCGCGTGGTGTCGGCCTCGGGCAGCGTCGCGACGTGGTCGAGCACCGCGGCGACGTCGTCGGCCTGCACCAGGCCGTTGGACTCGGTGTTGCAGCCCGCGCCCATGTAGCTGCCGGTGGACTTCGAGAAGCCGGCGCGCATCGGCAGCACCACCAGGAAGCCCCGCTCGACCAGCGACCGCGAGGGCAGCAGGTAGCGGGCGCGACCTTGCCAGCGCGGGTCGCCGGCCGCCTTGCCATGGTTGATGACCGCGACGGGGAAGGGTCCGTCGCCGGGCGGGGAGAACAGGGTGACCTCGAGCGTCGCCGCCCAGAACCCCGGCTTGGTCACGCGGATCACCCGCTCGCGCAGCGCCGCCTCGAGCTGCGGCTCGGACGGGGTCTGGGCGCGCACGGCGGGCGCGCCGGTCGCGGCGCAGGCGAGCGCCAGCGCGGCCGCGAGCGCCACGCGTCGCGGCGGGCGCTGCGCGGTGCGCGACGACGGTGTGGTCTGGGGTGCGGTCATCTCGGGCCTCCGACGCGGGACGGCGGACGTCCC
>JBAXJZ010000668.1:0-2191 GCA_037137595.1 Burkholderiales bacterium
CGGTGCGCCTGACGGGCACCGTCAAGGCGGATCCCGCCCGCGGCGCCGCCCACGACGGCAGGATCGAACTCGACGGCTGGGTGCGGCTGGTCGACGGCGATTCGACGCTGCGCACCCGGCTGCGCGGCATCGACGCGGTCGTCCTGCAGCCCTACCTGCGCCGCGCGCTGGGGTCCGGCGTTCGCGGCGGCGCGCTCGACCTCGAGCTGGAGTCCAGCGTCGAGGCCCGCCGGCTGCGCGCGCCGGGGCGGCTCGCGCTCGCCGGGCTGCGGCTGGGCGGCGGGGATCCGCTGCGTGAGGCGGCGGTCGCGCTGCTCGAGGACCGCGGCGACCGGATCGAGTTCGGGTTCACGCTCGAGGGCCGGCTCGACGACCCGGCGTTCTCGCTGACCGACGACGTCGGCGCCCGGATCGCGGCGGCGCTCGCCGACAAGGTGGGCGCCGGGCTCGGCGAGGCCGGTCGCGAGGCCCTGGACCGCGCGGCGGGCGTGCTGCGCGGACTGATCGGGCGCTGAGCCCGCGCCCCGATGACCGCCGGCCGCACCCGTCATCGACACCACGTCTACGTGGTCCGGCTGGACGACCGGGTGCTGAACGACCGGCGCTTCCGCGAGGCCAATCCCGACCGCGATCCGACGCGGCCCTGCGTCTACGTGGGCATGACCGGGCTGACGCCGGAGCTGCGGTTCGCGCGGCACAAGGCCGGGGTGAAGGCGAACCGCTACGTCCGCGAGCACGGGCTGGGCCTGATGCCCGAGCTCTACGCATACGCGAACCCGATGCCGCGGGCCGCGGCGCGCGAGATGGAGATCGAGCTCGCCCGAGGCCTGCGCGCCGAGGGCTATGCGGTCTGGCAGAACTGAGGCCCGCGCCGCGGTTCCGCGCGCGGCCCGCCGCGGTTCGCCAAGCGCGCGCCTCCGGTGCATGATCGCGGTCCGGCGCTGGCGGCATCCGCGGCGCCCGCAACCCGAGGAGACGCGATGGACTACCGCTGCGCACACCGCTGGGCGTTCCCGAAGTGGGGCGCCGCCCTCGAGCGGATCGAGGAGCACCTCGAGGCGCCCACCGGGCGCGAGGTCACGGTGCGGGTCACCCACTGCGGCATCTGCCACTCCGACCTGCACATCCAGCAGGGCGGCTTCGACATGGGCGGCGGCAAGCTGTCGTCGCTCGAGCGCGCCGGCACGAAGCTGCCGGTGACGATGGGCCACGAGATCGGCGGCGAGGTCGTCGAGATCGGCCCCGACGTGACCGACGTGAAGCTCGGCGACCGCGTCGTCGTCTACCCGTGGCTGGGCTGCGGCGAGTGCCCGACTTGCCTGTCGGGCAACGACCACCTGTGCAACCGCGGCGCGCGCAACCTCGGCATCCAGCTGCCGGGCGGCTACTCGGACCTGGTCCGCGTGCCGCACGACCGCTACCTCGTGCCGGTGGGCACGCTGGACCCGGCGCGCGCGGCGACCTTCGCCTGCGCGGGCATCACGGCCTACGGCGCGATCCGCAAGCTGCCCGAGGCGACGCCCGATGACTGGATCGCGGTGATCGGCTGCGGCGGCGTGGGCATGACCGCGGTCGCGCTGCTGTCGGCGCTGTCCAAGGCCAAGGTGGTGGCCATCGATCCGGATCCCGCGAAACGCGAGACCGCGCAGCGCTACGGCGCCGCGCTGGTCGTCGACCCGGCCTCGGCCGACGCGACCCGCACGATCGTCAAGGCCACCGGCAACAACGTGCTCGGCGTGGTCGACTTCGTCGGCGGGGAGTCCACCTCGGCGCTCGGTGTCGCGATCGTGCGCCGCGGCGGCACGGTGGTGATCGTCGGCCTGTTCGGCGGCGAGTTCCGCACGCCGGTGCCGATGTTCCCGCTGAAGTCGATGGCGGTGCAGGGCTCGTACGTCGCGGGGCTGAACGAGCTGCGCGAGCTGATGGCGCTCGCGCAGCGCGTGGAGCTGCCGCAGATCCCGCTGACGCTGCGGCCGCTGGACCAGGTCAACGCGTCGCTCGAGGACCTCGCGGCCGGACGCGTCGTCGGCCGCGTGGTGCTGCAGCCCTGAGGGTGCGGTGAGGGTCCCGTTCGCAGGCGGTCCGCGCCGTCCCGCACGGACCGCGGTCACGTCGGGCGCGGCCGTCGAGGGGACCGCGCCCGCGCGGCGCGTCGTCGCGGCGCCCGGGCGCCGGCGGTTCCTCGCGGCCG
>JBAXJZ010000669.1:0-2190 GCA_037137595.1 Burkholderiales bacterium
CGACGAGCGCTTCCTGCTGGGCGGCATCGGCAGCGGGCCGCGCTTCGCGCCGCCGGGGTGCACGGACGACGCGGTGCCGGACGACGCCGCGTCGGCCGCCGCGCGGGCCGTGGGCCGATCGCGGGCCGCCTGACCGGACGGGGATCGCGCGGCGGGGCCTGCCCCGCGGCTGGCGCGATCGTTCAATACCCCTCGCCGCCCGCCGGGCCAGCATCGGGTCTTCACCCCACGGAGACCCCGGATGGACCTGGACGTGAACGGCCGGCCGCGGCCGATCGAGGATCCCTGGCTCGACGACCCGCTGCTCTGGACGCTGCGCGAGGCGCTCGGCCTCGTCGGCACGAAGCACGGATGCGGCGTCGGGGTCTGCGGTGCCTGCACGGTGCTCGTCGACGGCACGCCGGCGCGCGCCTGCCTCCTGCCCACCCGAACGCTCGCCGGGCGCCGCATCGAGACGGTCGAGGGGCTCGCCGGCCCCGGCGGCGTACCGCACCTGGTGCAGCAGGCCTGGCTCGACGCGAACGTGCCCCAGTGCGGCTACTGCCAGGCGGGGCAGATCATGGCGACGGTGGCGCTGCTGCGCGAGCGGCCGCGGCCCACCGACGCGGAGGTGAACGCCGCGCTCGACGGGCTGCTGTGCCGCTGCGCGACCCAGCAGCGGATCCGCGCGGCCGTGCGCCGCGCGGCCGCTGCGGGCGGAGGACGGCCGTGAGGCGCCGCACGTTCCTCGCCGCGGCGGGCGGCGGCCTGGTCGTGCCCTTCGTCGCCGGCTGCGGCGCGCTGCCGGTGATCCCGAAGCGCCCGGCGCCGGACGCCGGGGACGCGGCGGGCTGGATCCGGCACGTCGACGGCCGCTTCGTGCTGGTGATCCCCCGCGTGGAGATGGGTCAGAACGTGCTGACCGCGATGAAGCGGATCGCCTGCGACGAGCTCGGCGTGCCCTGGGACCGGGTCGACGCGCGGCTGCACGGCACGCGGTCGCTGCGGCGGGCCAAGGCGACGGTGGGCAGCGACTCGATCCGCGAGTTCGCGCTGCCGCTCGCGCAGGCCTGCGCGACGCTGCGCGACGCGCTCGCGGCGGGCCGCTCCGAAGGCGTGCTCGCCGCCGAGCCGCGGCCCGCCGGGACGCTGCGCGCGTTCGCCGCGGGCAGGGGCACGGACCGGCCCGCGCGCACCGAGCCGATCGAGCAGGGCCTCGAGATCGTCCGCGGCGAGCCGCTCTACGCGGCGGACGTGCGACGGCCGGGACTGCGTTTCGGGCGGGTGCTGCGGGCGCCCGCATCCACCGAGCTGGGCTCGCGCGCGGTCTTCCTCGACGAGGCGGCGGCGCGTGCGGTGCCCGGCTTCGTCGCGCTGGTCCGCGACCCGCTGCTCGCCCAGGGCGCGGCCGAAGGCATCGGCCTCGTCGCCGCCACGCCCGGCGCGCTCGACCGCATCGAGGCCGCGCTCGCGGTGCGCTGGCGCGTCGACGGTGCCTTCGAGGCCGAGGACCTCGACCGCGCGATCGACGTCGACACGCGCCTCGCACGCGGCGCGCTCGCGCATCGACCGAGGCGCGACGCGATCGAGGCCGCGGGCGGCTGGGACGTGGACCTGCGGCTCGACGTGCCGGCCGCCGCGCACGGGTCGATCGAGCCGAGGGCCGCCGTCGTCGAATGGGCCGGCGACGGCGCGCTGCGGGCCTGGGTCGGCCACCAGGACGTGTTCTACGTCCGCGACGTGCTCGCCGCGCGACTCGGTCTCGACGCGACCCGCGTCGAGGTCCAGGGCATGCGCGTGGGCGGCGCCTTCGGCGGCAAGACCGTGGTGACGGTCGAGCTCGAGGCCGCGGTCCTCGCGCGTGCGACCGCAGGCGCGGTGAAGGTGCAGTGGACGCGGGCGCAGGAGTTCGCGCAGGGCTTCCACCGGCCGCCGTCGAGCCACCGGGTCCGCGCGCGGCTGAAGGACGGCCGCATCGACGCGTGGTGGCACGCGTTCGCGTCGGGGCACATCCTGTTCACGAACGCGGTGCTGCCGCCCTGGCTGCAGCGACTGACGGACCTGGTGGGCGACGACGGCGTCGCGCGCGGCGCCGTGCCGCCCTACCGCACGAGGTCGACGCGCGTCGAGTTCGACCTCGTGCGGCTGCCGATCCTCTGCGGACCGTGGCGTGGCCTGGGCGCGGGGCCGAACGCACTGGCGATCGAACTG
>JBAXJZ010000670.1:0-2181 GCA_037137595.1 Burkholderiales bacterium
GAGCGCGCCGGTGGCCGCGACCCGCAGCGGGTCGGCGCCGCGCGACAGCCGGCGCGCGGCCAGGCCGAACGCGGCGAGCGAGCCGGCGGCGATCAGGCCGGTGAGCGCGCTGGTCGCGCCCACGCCCAGGCCCAGGATCTCGGCGCCGTAGGGCTCGAGCACGATGTCCTGCATGCTGAACGCGGCGGTGCCCAGGCCCACCGCCCACAGGAAGCGCCGCGCGCGCGTGGCGCCCGAGAAGCGCGCCCAGGCCTCGCGGAAGCCCGACTCGTCGGTCGCGTCGTTGCGGCGGCCGAGCACGCGCGGCTCCTGCTTCCAGAGCGCGATCACGTTGAGCGCCATCGTCACGCTGGCCGACCCCTGCACCACCTTCACCAGCCGGACCTGCGTGAAGTCCGCGAGCAGGAAACCGAAGACCGCGGCCGAGACCACCATGCCGGCCAGCAGCATCACGTACATCAGCGCGACCACCCGCGGACGCGAGTCCTCGGGCGCGATGTCGGTGGCGAGCGCGAGGCCCGCGGTCTGCACGGTCTGCATGCCCGCGCCCACCATCAGGAAGGCCACCGCGGCGCTCGCGTGCCCGATCCACCAGGGACCGTTCGTGATGTCGCCCGACAGCAGGATCAGCGCGAACGGCATGATCGCCAGCCCGCCGAACTGCAGCCAGGTGCCGAGCCAGATGTAGGGCACCCGGCGCCAGCCGAGCACCGAGCGGTGCGTGTCCGAACGGAAGCCGATCAGCGCGCGGAACGGCGCGACCAGGATCGGCAGCGCCACCAGCGCGGCCACCAGCCAGGCGCCCACGCCCAGCTCGACGATCATCACGCGGTTCAGCGTGCCGATCAGCAGCGCGGCGGCCATGCCCACCGACACCTGGAACAGCGACAGGCGCAGCAGCCGTGCCAGCGGCAGCGAGTCGCTCGCCGCGTCGGCGAACGGCAGCAGCCGCGCCGGGACCTTGACCCAGGTCTGCCAGAGCCGCTTGCGGGGGACGTTCACCGCCGACACGTGAGCTCCATCGCCTGCGAGGTGTAGAACCCCACGCCGATCCGGTGGGTCCGCGCCGCGGCCCAGCCCTGCAGCCCCGGCGAGCGGCCGATCTCCGCGCGCAGCCGGTCCTCGCGGACCGGGACGATGGCCGGCGCGCGGTCCGCACGCGGGAACAGCTTGCCGGTCGCGTGCATCACCGACAGCAGCGGCGTGCGCGGCGCGAAGGTGAAGAGCATCGAGCGGTGCACCCGCGGCGCGAGCGCGACGAGCGCCTTCACCACGTCGACCGGCTCGTAGTGGATCAGCGAGTCCATCCCCACCACGTGGTCGAACTCGCCGAGCCCGGCGTCGAGCATGTCGCCCGAGCGGAAGTCGATGCGGCCGCTCCCGAGGTCCTGCGGCAGGCGCTGGCGGGCGAGCTCGACCAGCGTCGGCGACAGGTCGATCGCCACCACCTCGGCGCCGCGGCGCGCGGCCTCGACCGACAGCGCGCCGGTGCCGCAGCCCGCATCGAGGATGCGGCGCCCGTTCAGGTCCTCGGGCAGCCAGGACAGCAGCGTCGAACGCATCCGGTCGCGGCCCTCGCGGACCGTGCGGCGGATGCCGCTCACCGGTGCGGACGAGGTGAGCCGCGCCCAGGCCTCGACGGCCGTGCGGTCGAAATAGTGCTCGATGGCCTCGCGGCGCTGCACGTAGGACGGGTCGGCGGCCATGTCAGTCGAATCCCAGCAGGTCGAAGATCTCGCGGTCCTTCAGCGAGTCGGGGGCGAGCGGATCGGTGCCGGCCCACAGCTTCTCGGCGAGCTGCAGGTATTCCTGCTGCACCGCGCGCAGCTCGGGCGAGTCCTCCATCTCGAACAGCGTCGACTTCTTCAGCCGGCTGCGGCGGATCACGTCGAGGTCGGGGAAGTGCGCCATCCGCTTCAGGCCGACGCGGTCGTTGAACTTGTCGATCTGGTCGGTGTCGCGCGAGCGGTTGCAGATCACGCCGCCCAGCCGCACGTCGTAGTTCTTCGACTTCGCCTTGATCGCCTGCACGATGCGATTCATCGCGAAGATCGAGTCGAAGTCGTTGGCCGCGACGATCAGCGCGCGGTCGGCGTGCTGCAGGGGCGCGGCGAAGCCGCCGCAGACCACGTCGCCCAGCACGTCGAAGATCACCACGTCGGTGTCCTCGAGCAGGTGGTG
>JBAXJZ010000671.1:0-2181 GCA_037137595.1 Burkholderiales bacterium
TCATCGGGACGTCGGCACGGTCCGGCCGAGTATAGGGGCCGGATCGGGGCGGCGTCCGTCGGCCGCGCGGCGGAGCGGTCCGGGAATGCCGCTATCATCGACCGATCCCCTCCGGAGCCCCGAGCGATGAACCTGTCCGACCTCCGCCCGCTGATCGACGCCAAGTGGGACGACGACCTGGTGCCCCGCCTGGTCGACTACGTGAAGCTGCCGGCCAAGTCGCCGTCGTTCGATGCGAGCTGGGCGGCGCACGGCCACATCGCGGCCGCCGTCGAGGCCGCCGCCGCCTGGGCGCGCGCGCAGCCGATCGCCGGGCTGAAGGTCGAGGTGATCGCCCTCGACGGCATGACGCCGTGCATCTTCTTCGACGTGCCGGCCACCAACGGCCTGGGCGAGGACCGGACCGTGCTGTTCTACGGCCACCTCGACAAGCAGCCCGAGATGACCGGCTGGCGCGAGGACCTGGGGCCCTGGAAGCCGGTGATCGAGAACGGCCGTCTGTACGGCCGCGGCGCCGCCGACGACGGCTACGCGCTCTACGCGGCCCTCACCGTCATCCAGGCGCTGGACGCGCGCAAGGTCGCGCGGCCCCGCTGCGTCGGCCTGATCGAGACCTGCGAGGAGAGCGGCAGCCCGGACCTGCCGGCCTACCTCGCGACGCTCGCGCCGCGCCTCGGCCAGGTGCAGCTGGTGGCCGGCCTCGACTCCGGCTGCGGCAACTACGACCAGCTCTGGGTCACCACCTCGCTGCGCGGGCTGGTGGGCGGCGTGCTGACCGTCGAGGTCCTGCAGGAGGGCGTGCACTCGGGCAGCGCGAGCGGCCTGGTGCCCTCGTCGTTCCGCATCGCGCGCAAGCTGCTGAACCGGCTCGACGACGTCGACACCGGCCGGCTGCTGCCCGAGGCCTTCCACGCGCTCATCCCGCAGGAGCGCATCGAGCAGGCGAAGGCCGCCGGCGACATCCTCGGCGACGTGATCTGGACGCAGTTCCCCTGGGTGGGCTGCAACCACGGCCCCGACGCCCACGCCCACGCGATGCCCACGACCACCGACCCGGTCGAGGCGATCCTGAACCGCACCTGGCGGCCGGCGCTGTCGGTCACCGGCGCCGAGCACCTGCCCGGCATCGCCGCGGCCGGCAACGTGCTGCGGCCCAGGACCTCGCTGAAGCTGTCGCTGCGGCTGCCGCCCACCGTCGACGGCGAGCGCGCCGCGGCGATGATGAAGCAGGTGCTCGAGGCCGATCCGCCGTACAACGCGAAGGTCAGCTTCTCCGACGCCCACGGCGCCACCGGCTGGAACGCGCCGGCCACCGCGCCCTGGCTCAAGCAGGCGGCCGATGCCGCGTCGATGGCCGCCTGGGGCCGGCCGGCCGCGTGGATGGGCGAGGGCGGGACCATCCCTTTCATGAACATGCTGGGCGAGAAGTTCCCCGAGGCGCAGTTCCTGATCACCGGCGTGCTCGGCCCGCAGTCCAACGCCCACGGCCCGAACGAGTTCCTGCACCTCGACGCCGGCAAGCGGCTCACCGCCGCCGTCGCCGGCATCGTCGCCTCGGTGCGCTGACCGGCCCGCGTCCGGCGACCGTCCGTCGGCCCCTGCGGCCGTTCGTGCCCGCACGGGCCGGCTGCGACCGGTCGCGCGCGCCGCGCCGACCGTCCGAACCCGCGTCCCGCCGCCCGTCGCGCCCCGGATAAGGCGCGGCCGGCGGCCTCATTTCGCCCTTTAGTTTCGCGGCGCCCTGCCTAGCATTGGCCCGGTACGACCCTTCGTGCCCATGCCTTCCAGGGACCCGCGATGATCCAGCTCCCCGCCTTCCACCTGTCGATCGTCCAGCCGATCGGCTACGCGCACTCGCTCGGCTTCGTCGACCAGGTCCGCTACGTCCGCTGGCAGCTGCGCCGTCTCGGCGCGCGGGTGACCGTCGCGAAGAACCGGCTGCGCGAGGACGCGGTGAACCTGGTGTTCGGCGCGCACCTCGGCTTCGACCCCGAGCGCCTCGCCCGCCACACCTGCGTGTTCGTGAACCTGGAGCAGCTCGGCGAAGGGGGCGCGCAGGTCTCCGAGGACTACCTGCGGCTGCTGCGCAACTGCGCGGTGATCGACTACGACCCGCACAACGTCGCCGCCTACGCCGAGGATCCGGCCGACGTGCCGGTGATCCCGCTGCTGCACGCGCCC
>JBAXJZ010000672.1:0-2178 GCA_037137595.1 Burkholderiales bacterium
GCCACCCCCGCCCCCGCCGCCGCCGCCGGCCGCGCCGCGGCCGCGCTTCGTGCTGATCGGCCGGATGGTCGACGCGAAGGGCCCGACCGCGATCCTGCGCGACGGCGAGCGGGTGCTGACCCTGCGGCCGGGTGACCGGGTCGCGGGCTTCCGGATGACCGAGATCGCCGACGACGCCGCCGGCTTCGTCCACGAACCGACCGGCCAGGCCGTGCGCGTCGCCTTCGCGGCGGGCGGCGGCGTCCGCGCCGGGGCCGTGCCGGTGGCCGCCGCCCCGGCCGAAGAGGAGAGCCCGAGTGCCGATTGACCGTCGCGCCGCCGCCGGCCCGATCCCCGCCGTCGCGCGCCGCGTGCTGATGCTGGCCGTGGCCGGCCTCGCGTCGTGTGCCGCCACGCCGGACGCCGTGCGACAGGGGCAGGAGCTGGGCCGCGCGGGCCGCCACGTCGACGCGGTCGCCACGCTGCAGCAGGCGGTCCGCGCGGGTGTGCGTTCGGACGCGCTGCGCGCCGAGCTGCTGCGCCAGCAGGAGCTGCGCGCGGCGCAGCTCGCCGACCAGTTCTCGGCGGCGCTGCGCGGCGGTCGGCTCGATGACGCCGAGCAGTCGCTGCAGACGCTGCGCGCCGAGCAGCCGGACAACGCGCGCCTGCCGACGCTGCGCGACCAGCTCGCGACCGCGCGCCGGCACGAGACGACCGTCGCCCAGGCCCGCACCGCGCTCGAGTCCGGCCGCGAGGCCGAGGCGCGCCGCCTGGTGCGCGGCGTGCTCGTCGAGGATCCGGCGCACCCGGGTGCGCGCCGGCTCAATGCCGCGCTGGCCGCCGCGCTCGGCCCGGTGCCGGCGCGCACCGACCCGGCCGAGACCGTGCCCGAGCCGCTGCGCCGGCCGGTGACGCTCGAGTTCCGCGACGCGACGCTGCGCAACGTCTTCGAGACCCTGTCGCGCACCGCGAGCGTGAACTTCGTCTTCGACCGCGAGGTTCGGTCGGACACGCGGGTCACGGTGTTCCTGCGCAACGTCACGCTCGACGAGGCGGTCCGCACCATCCTGCAGACGCAGAGCCTCGACATGCGCCGCCTCAACGAGTCGACCTACATGGTCTTCCCGGCGACCAGCGCCAAGGCGCGCGAGTACGTGCCGCTCGAGGCGCGCACCTTCTGGCTGTCGAACGTCGATGCGAAGCAGGCCGCGACCCTGGTGCGCACCGTGGTGAAGTCGCGCGACGTGTTCGTCGACGACAAGCTCAACATGCTGGTCGTCAAGGACACGCCGGAGGCGATCCGGCTCGCCGCACAGCTGATCGCCGGCATCGACGTCGCCGAGCCCGAGGTGGTGCTCGAGGTCGAGGTGCTAGAGATCGCGTCGTCGCGGCTGCAGGAGCTCGGCATCCGCTACCCGACGCAGATCGCCTACGGCCTGCTGCCGTCGACCTCGACCCTCACCGGCGCCGCCGTCTCGCAGGTGGTCACGCGCTCGAACTGGGGCGACCAGGCCGCCCAAGTGGCGAGCCCCTCGCTGATCGCGAACCTGCGGGCCACCGACGGTACGGTGAACCTGCTGACGAACCCGCGGATCCGCGTCCGCAACAAGGAGAAGGCGAAGATCCAGGTGGGCGAGAAGGTGCCGGTCTTCACCACGCAGTTCGCCGGCACCGGCATCGGCGTCAGCAACGCGATCGGCGCATCGACCACCTACATCGACGTCGGCCTGAAGGTCGAGCTCGAGCCGCAGGTGCACCTCGAGAGCGAGGTCGCGATGAAGGTGCAGCTCGAGGTGTCGAACATCCTCGAGCAGGTGAGCGGCCCCGCGCAGACCACCGCCTACCGGATCGGCACGCGGCAGGCGCAGACGGTGCTGCGGCTCGCCGACGGCGAGACGCAGATCCTCGCCGGGCTGATCCAGGACACCGACCGGCTGACCGCCAACCGCGTCCCCGGCCTGGGCCGGCTGCCGATGCTCGGCCGGCTCTTCTCGAGCGAGCTGAGCCAGACCGAGAAGAGCGAGATCGTGCTGATGATCACGCCGCGGATCGTCCGCGACCTCGGCCGCACCGCGGAGTCGATGCGCGGCGTGTCGGCCGGCACCGACGCCGCGGCGGGCACGCCGCCGCTGCTGCTGTCGGCCGGTGCGGCGACCGCGCTCGCGCCGAGCGGGGCGACCGGCGCGGACCCTGCGCGCC
>JBAXJZ010000673.1:0-2174 GCA_037137595.1 Burkholderiales bacterium
CCCGGTGATCCTCAACCTGCCGGCGACGGTGGAGTGCGCGACGCCGAACGTCTACGCGGACCAGATCGAATGGATCTGCCGGAACCTGCCCGACCGCGCGTCGGCCGTGATCTCGGTGCACCCGCACAACGATCGCGGCACCGCCGTGGCCGCGGCCGAGCTCGCGGTGATGGCGGGCGCCGACCGCGTCGAGGGGTGCCTCTTCGGCAACGGCGAGCGCACCGGCAACGTCGACCTGGTCACGCTGGCGCTCAACCTCTACACGCAGGGCGTGGACCCCGGCCTCGACTTCTCCGACATCAACGCGGTGGCGCGTACGGTCGAGCACTGCAACCAGCTGCCGATCCACCCGCGCCATCCGTACGTCGGCGACCTGGTCTTCACGGCCTTCTCCGGCTCGCACCAGGACGCGATCAAGAAGGGCTTCGCCGCGCAGCGGCCCGAGGCGCCCTGGGAAGTGCCCTACCTTCCGGTCGATCCGGCCGACCTCGGCCGCAGCTACGAATCGGTGATCCGCGTGAACAGCCAGTCCGGCAAGGGCGGCATCTCGTTCCTGCTCGAGCGTCACCACGGCATGGTGATGCCGCGCCGGCTGCAGGTGGAGTTCAGCGCGATCGTCCAGCGCCACACCGACGCCCACGGCACCGAGGTCACCGCCGACGACCTGTGGACGCTGTTCTCCGGCGAGTACCTGCGCGACGATGCGCGGATCCGGCTGCTGTCGCACCGGATGTCGGGCAACGACCGCGGCCAGCAGGTCGAGCTCACGCTGTCGGTCGACGGCGAGCGGCGCGTGCTGCACGGCGAGGGCAACGGGCCGATCGACGCCGCCGTGGCCGCGTTCGGCCTGCCGATCCGCGTCGACGCCTACGAGGAGCGCTCGATCGACGCGGGATCCGACGCACGCGCGGTGGCCTTCATCGAGGCCGCCTGCGACGGCGTGCCCGGGACCCGCTTCGGCGTGGGCATCGACCGCAGCATCGTCGTCGCGTCGCTGAAGGCGCTGGTGTCGGCGGCGAACCGGCTGGGCCTGGCCGACCGCGGGCTCGGGACGCACGACGCGCGACGCGCGGCGTGAGCGGACGGGGCGCGCGCATCCTTTCGGGGCTGTCGGGCGCTTCCACCGCGTGACACCATCGTGAAGACCGGCCGGACCGGGCCGGTGCGCGCCCCGACGGGGGCGCCGCCCCGGCCGGCGGCCTCGCCCGAGCCGCGATGCCCTCCACCGTCTCCGATCCGCCCCCCACCGAGCCCCCGGCCGCGCCGGGCGAGGAGGGGCGGACGAACGCGCCGACGCGCACGCTGCGCGGCGTGCTGCGCTGGCTGCTCATCGGGCCGCTGCTGCCGCTGGCGATCGTCTCCGGCGTGTTCGTCTGGACGCTGTTCGAGGCCAGACGCGACGCGGTCTACGACGGCCTCGCGTCCGACGCACATACCGTCGCCGCCGCGGTCGACCAGGAAGTGGAGATCGGCAAGGCGATCCTCGACACGCTCGCCGCCTCCGAACTGATCGACCGCCGGGACTGGGAGGGCTTCCGGCGACTCGCGATCGCGGCCCTGCACGACCGGCCCGACAGCTGGATCGCGCTCGGCGAGGCCTCCGGCCTGCAGGTGATGCGGACCTTCGAGTCGGTGCAGCCGATGCCGACGATGAACCCGAACACCTACGCTCGGCGCAACGAGGAGATCGAATGGCGCGGCCGGACGCTGCCGGTGAGCACGCGGGACCTGAGCGAGCGCGTCGTGCGAACCGGCCGGATGCAGAACACCGGCCTCTACTTCGGGCAGGCGATCCGGCGGCCGGCGGTGGCGATCGGCGTGCCGGTCACGCGCGGCGGCCGCGTCACGCACGTGCTGATCCTCGGCTTCGCGCCCGACCGCCTGTCGCAGCTCGTGCGGCGTTCGGCCGGCGCCGACGGCCGGCGCGCGGCGCTCGTCGACGCAAGCGGCAGGGTGATCGCCAGCAGCCGCGACCCGGAGACCGCCACCGGGCGCCTCGTGAGCGAGGACCTGCGTCAGATGATCGCGACCCGCGCCGAGGGCTTCCGCGACGGACCGAACACGGACGGCGAGCCGGTGGTGATCGCCTTCCTGCGGACCGGGATCACTGACTGGACGGTGGCGATCAGCCGCCCGCGCGACGCGGCCTTCGCGCCGGCCTGGCGCGTCCTCGC
>JBAXJZ010000674.1:0-2159 GCA_037137595.1 Burkholderiales bacterium
TCGCGGCGCGTGAGGAGCAGGTTCTGCGCGAGCGACAGCGTGGGCACCGCGCCGCGGCCGAGCCGCTCCTCGGGCACGAAGTGCAGGCCGAGGTCGCGTCGCGCGCGCGGGCTCGCGCGGCCGGCGGGCGTTCCGCGCAGCACGATCGAGGCGTCGGGCGCGCGCGGGTCCTCGCCCGACAGCGCCGCCAGCAGCTCCTGCTGGCCGTTGCCCGAGACGCCCGCCACGCCGAGCACCTCGCCCTCGCGCAGCTCTAGCGACACGCCGTCGAGGTCCACGCCGAAGGGCGAGAGCTTCGGCAGCGACAGCCCGCGGACCGCGAGCGCGACCGCGCCGGCCTTCGACGGCCGGTGCTCGAGTGCCGGCGGCTCGGCGCCGATCATCAGCCGCGACAGCGACGCATTGCTCTCGCCGCGCGGGTCCACGACGCCGGTGACCTTGCCGCCGCGCATCACCGTGCAGGCGCTGCACAGCGCGCGGATCTCGTCGAGCTTGTGGCTGATGTAGAGGATCGAGCAGCCGGTGGCCGAGAGCTGGCGCAGCGTGACGAACAGCCGCTCGACCGCCTGCGGGGTCAGCACCGAGGTGGGCTCGTCGAGGATCAGCAGCCGCGGGTCGGTGAGCAGCGCGCGGACGATCTCGACGCGCTGGCGCTCGCCCACCGACAGCGTGTGGACCGGCCGCTCCGGGTCGAGCTCCAGCCCGTATTCGCCGGCCTTCGCGCGGATCCGCGACGACACCTCGGCGAGCGACAGCGAACGGTCCAGGCCCAGCCAGACGTTCTCGGCGACGGTCACCGTCTCGAACAGGCTGAAGTGCTGGAACACCATGCTGACGCCCAGCTTCCTCGCCTCCTGCGGGTTGCGGACCGCGACCGGCCGGCCGTCGAAGACGATCTCGCCGGCGTCGGGCCGCACCGCGCCGTAGATGATCTTCATCAGCGTCGACTTGCCGGCGCCGTTCTCGCCGAGCACCGCGTGGATCTCGCCGGGCTGCACCTCGAGCGAGACACCGTCGTTGGCCACCACGCTCGGATAGCGCTTGGTGATGCCGGTGAGCGACAGGCGCGCGGTCATCGCGCGGCTCCCGCGGCCGCGGCCGGCGCGGCGGTTCGCGCGCGGCGCAGGCTCCAGAGCTCGTGCGCGACCGCGACCGCGATCGCGCCCGGATGACGGTCGAGCGCGTGGCGCGCGGTGTCGCCGCGCGGCGGCTCGCCGATCGGGCAGCGCAGCCGCGCGAGGCGAACCGGATCCGCGCCGCGACGCGCGAGGCGAGCGCGGAAGCTCGCGGCCTTCGTCGCCGAGCCGATGACGCCGACCGAGCCGAGGTCGTCGCGTCCGAGCAGCGCGAGGCACAGGTCGAAGTCGAGCGCGTGGCTGTGGGTCATCACCAGCACGTCGGCCCCGGCGGGGATCGACGCGACCTCGTGCGCCGGCGAGTCGGACTCGAGCGCCGCGACGTTCGCGGGCAGCGAGGCGGGCAGGCGGTCGGCGCGGGGATCGACCCAGGTCATGCGCAGCGGCAGCGTCGCGAGCACGCGGGCGATCGCCTCGCCGACGTGGCCGGCGCCGAACAGCCAGACCGGCCAGGGGGCGGCGTCGACGCGGGACACCAGGACGCCGGCCTGCGCGTCGTCCTCGGGGCCGTCGTCCCGGCGCGCGGCGGCGCCGTCGACAGGCACGGCGACCGGCGACGGGGCGCCGGCGGCCTCGTCGACGGGCGTCGTGTGCGGCGCCGCGTCCTCGGGCGCCGCGTGCAGCCGCGTGGCGAGACGGCGCGTGCCGCCGGTCTCGTCGATCGCCGCCAGCGCCTCGGTCCACGTCTGCTCGCGTGCATCGATCCGCCGCATCGACAGCGTCACCGCGCCGCCGCAGCACTGGCCCATCGACGCGCCGAGCACCACGTCGCGCAGCGCGACGCGCGTGCCCGCGGCGAGCATCCGGCGCGCCTGCGCGATCGCCTCGAACTCGAGATGGCCGCCGCCGATCGTGCCCTCGTCGCCGCGCTCGGTGACCAGCATCGACGCGCCGGGCTCGCGCGGCGCCGAGCCGCGGATCCGCTCGACGCGGATCCACACGGCCGGCGCATCGGCGCGGGCGAGCTCGGTCAGGCGGGAACCGGGGATGGACATGGGCGGGCGGGCGGGCAGCCGACGATCA
>JBAXJZ010000675.1:0-2142 GCA_037137595.1 Burkholderiales bacterium
ACGATCACGCCCTCCACGGAGGACGACGATGAAGCAGAACTGGATCGGCGGCGCCTGGGTCGACGGCGCCACGGTGACCCGCAACATCAACCCCTCGGACCTGGCCGACCTCGTCGGCGAGTACGCGCAGGCCGACGCCGAGCAGACGCAGCAGGCCATCGCAGCCGCGCGCGACGCGTTCCCGAAGTGGGCGCTGTCCACGCCGCAGCAGCGCTTCGACGCGCTCGACGCGGTGGGCACCGAGATCCTCGCGCGCAAGGCCGAACTCGGCGACCTGCTCGCCCGCGAGGAGGGCAAGACCCTGCCCGAGGCGATCGGCGAGGTGGGCCGCGCCGGCCAGATCTTCAAGTTCTTCGCCGGCGAGGCGCTGCGGATCCCCGGCGAGAAGCTCGCCTCCGTTCGGCCCGGCCTCGACGTCGAGCTGACCCGCGAGCCGATCGGCGTGGTCGGCATCATCGCGCCGTGGAACTTCCCGATCGCGATCCCCGCCTGGAAGATCGCGCCGGCGCTCGCCTACGGCAACTGTGTGGTGTTCAAGCCCGCCGACGCGGTGCCGGGCAGCGCGTGGGCGCTCGCCGAGATCCTGTCGCGCAGCGGCCTGCCTGCGGGCGTGTTCAACCTGACGATGGGCCGCGGCAGCTCGGTGGGCGCGACGCTGCTCGCCGACCGCCGCGTCGACGCGATCAGCTTCACCGGCTCGGTGGCCACCGGCCGCAAGGTCGCGCAGGCCTGCATCGAGCGGATGGCGAAGTTCCAGCTCGAGATGGGCGGCAAGAACCCGCTGGTGGTGCTCGACGACGCCGACCTCGCCACTGCGGTCAACTGCGCGGTCCAGGGCGGCTTCTTCTCGACCGGCCAGCGCTGCACGGCCTCGTCGCGGATCATCGTCACCGAGGGCATCCACGATCGCTTCGTGGCCGCGACCGTCGAGGCGATGAAGAAGCTCGTCGTGGGCGACGCCCGCGAGAAGGGCGTTGACATCGGCCCGGTGGTGGACCAGGGCCAGCTCGACCAGGACCTCGAGTACATCGGCGTGGCGCAGAAGGAGGGCGCGACGCTCGCGCAAGGCGGCACGCTGCTCGACAAGCCGAAGAAGGGCCACTACCTGGCGCCCGCGCTCTTCACCGGCACCACCAACGCGATGCGCATCAGCCGCGAGGAGGTGTTCGGCCCGGTCTGCAACGTGATCCGCGTGAAGGACTACGACGAGGCGCTCGCGGTCGCGAACGACACCGAGTTCGGACTGTCCTCGGGCATCTGCACCACCTCGCTGAAGTACGCGTCGCACTTCAAGCGGCACGCGCAGGCCGGCATGGTGATGGTCAACGTGCCGACCGCCGGCGTCGACTACCACGTGCCCTTCGGCGGCCGGAAGGGCTCCTCCTACGGTCCGCGCGAGCAGGGCCGCTACGCCGCCGAGTTCTTCACCACGGTCAAGACGGCCTACACGTTCCCGGGCTGAGCCCGGTCCGCGGCGGACCCGGCGGCAGGCCGGCCGCCGCCACGATGCGGCGGACCGTGTGCCGCTGCACCGCGAGCAGCGCGCTGAACGCGTCGTCGGGCGTGCGCCGGGCCGTGTCGTACCGGTCGGCGAACATCCCGGACAGCAGCTCCAGCACCCGCTCCGGCGCTTCCCAGTGCTCGGCCAGGCGGTTCAGCGTCTGCGGGGATCGGAGGGCGAGGGGCCCCGCGTCGATCCCGTCGCGGCGCAGGGCCTCCACCGTCCGCGCCGCCCGCTCCGACAGCGCCGGCGACACGGCGTCCGCCGCGGCACCCGCGCGACCGTTCGTGATCGGGCCGCGCCAGGCCGACGTCGTCCACGCGAACGGTCGGGTGTCGGGGAAGTCGTCGGGTCGTGTGTCCATCGCGGTCTCGTGTCGCACCGGGTATGGGCCTGCGTCATGCAGCCGGCGTGCCAGCGTGACATCCGTCACGGATCCCGCGGCCGGGCACCGCCGGCGGCCGTGCGGCGGCGTCACCTGACGCGCCGCGTCACTCCCCGCTGACGCGCCGCGTCACCCCGATCGCACCGCGCGGCGCAGGAGGGTGCGCCGCCGCGCGCCGCGACCGTCCGTCCGCCTGCGCAGTCCGTCGACGCCCGGGGCCGCCGCGCTGCGCGCGGCCGCCGGGCGATCGGGCCGC
>JBAXJZ010000676.1:0-2135 GCA_037137595.1 Burkholderiales bacterium
GGGTTCGACGCGGGCGCGGTCGAGGCGCTGCGCGGGCTGGGGCTGGGCTGCGCGGACTGACGCGCCGGCCGGACGCGGCACGCCGACGCGAACGGCCGCGCCGCCTCGCGTAGCATCCGGCCGATGAACCGCGACGACGCCCCCGCCTCGCTGATCCTGCACGGCGGCACCGTGCACGCGCTCGACGGCCGCGACCGCGCGGCCCGCGCCGTCGCGATCGCGGACGGCCGGATCGTCGAGGTCGGCGACGACGCCGCGGTGCTCGCGCGCCGCACGCCCGCCACGCGCGTGATCGACCTCGCCGGGCGCTGCGTCGTCCCCGGCTTCCTCGACGCGCACCCGCACCTCGACCGGCTGGGCCTGCGCGCGCGGGCCGGCGTGCCGATCGCGCACTGCACGTCGGTCGCCGGCATCGTCGACGCGGTCCGCGAGGCCGCGTCGCGCACGCCCGCGGGCGAGTGGATCGTGCTGCGGCCGATGGGCGCGCCGCCCGACGGCTACGTGAGCCATCCGTCGCAGCTCGACGAGGGCCGCTTCCCGGATCGTCACGACCTCGACCGCGCCGCGCCCGGGCATCCGGTCTTCATCCGCCCGCCCTGGGGCTGGTGGACGCGGCTGCCGCTGCCGGCGGTCGCGAACTCGCGCGCGATGGCGGCGGCCGGCGTCGATCGCCACACCCGTGATCCGCACAAGGTCGAGATCGTGCGCGACGCGCAGGGCGAGCCCACCGGCGTCTTCCTCGAACGCAACCGCGCGCCCACGCTGGAAGCCACGCTCTTCGCCTGCGTGCCGCGCTTCTCGTTCGAGGACCGCCTGGAAGGCCTGCGGATCGGGCTGCGGCTGTCGATCGCGGCCGGCACCACCGCGGCCTTCGAGGGCCACGGCCTCACGCCCGCGGTGCTCGACGCCTACCGCCAGCTCGCGACCGCCGGCGAGCTGCCGCTGCGGATGCAGGCCGCGCTCAGCGTGCCCAGCGCGGCCTACGGCGACGCGGCGATCGTCTCGCAGCTCGACACCTGGGCGCCGCGGATCGCGCGGCGCGGCACCGCCACCGGCCGCCTCGTCGAGGAGGGCGCGTGCCTGGACGTCGCCGACCCGCAGGTCGCCTGCACGCTCGCGCGCGCCCATCCCTACGAGGGCTGGGCGGGCCACTTCGTGCAGGCGCTGCCGAACGAGCGGCTGGTCGAGCTCGGCGCGGCCTGCGCGCGGCGCGGCATCCGCGTGTCGGTGCTGGTCTGCTACGAGCTCGAGCGGGTGCTGCAGGCGCTGGAGGCGATCGACGCGCGCGTGCCGATCCGCGAGCTGCGCTGGGTGGCGGTCCACGTGGTCGCGGCGAGCCCGTCGCAGATCGACCGGATGCGGCGGCTCGGCCTCGTCGCCACCGTCGCGCCCACCTTCATGCACCACGCGACCGACCGCTTCGGCCTGCATGCGCTGGGCGCGGCGGGCACGCCGATCCGCGCGCTGCTCGACGGCGGCGTGCCGGTCGCGCTGTCCACCGACGGCGTGCCGCACTCGATGCTCTTCGCCACCTGGCAGGCGCTCGCGCGGCGCGACGCCGACACCGGCGACACGCTGGGCGACCCGGGCCTCACCCGCCGCGAGGCGCTGCGGCTCGCGACCGTCGACGGCCACCGGCTCACCTGGGACGAGGCCCGACGCGGGCCGCTCGCGCCGGGCTTCGACGCCGACCTCGTGGTGCTCGACGGCGACCCGCTGGAGGGGGCGCTCGACGCGATCCCCGGGCTCGGCGTGGACCTCGCGGTGGTGGGCGGCGAGGTCGTCCACGAACGCGGGCGGGACGACGTGCCCGAGCTGCCCTGACGGCGCCGACGACGGAGGACCCGCCGATGACCCACCCCGACGACCGCGGTCTGCCGCTGTCCACCGCCTCCTCCGACGCCGCGCTGGCCTACCGCGAAGGCGTCGCGCGCCTGCTGGCCGCGCGTCCGGGCGCCGAGGCGGCGCTCGGCGAGTCGATCGCCGCCGACCCCGGCTTCGCGCTCGCATACGCGGCGCTGGCGCGTGCCCACCAGGCGCGCGGCCGCGGCGCCGACGCCCGCGCGGCGATGGCCGACGCGGTCGCCCGCGCCGAGGGCGCGCCCGAGCGCGAGCGCTCGCACGTGCACGCGCTG
>JBAXJZ010000677.1:0-2126 GCA_037137595.1 Burkholderiales bacterium
CGTATGCCGCCGGCGGCGTCGTCGACGTGATGACGCGGGCGGTGACGCAGCGCATGTCGACCGACCTCGGTCAGCCGTTCGTGGTCGAGCCCAAGCCGGGCGCGAACGCGAACATCGCGGCCGACACCGTCGCCAACGCGCCCGGCGACGGCTACACGCTGCTGGTCAGCGCGTCGTTCCTCGTCAACAACCCGATGATCGAGACCGGCCTGCGCTGGAAGCCCGCCGACTTCGCGCCGGTCGCCCGCTTCGCGCTGTCTCCGAGCTTCCTCTGCGTGCCGGCGGACTCGCCGGCGAAGACCGCGCGCGAGTGGGTCGAGCACGCGCGCCGCAACCCGGGGCTGCAGTACGGCGACGGCGGCACCGGCACGCCGCAGTCGATGGCCATCGAGATGATGAAGTCGATCGCGGGGCTGCGCCTGGAGCCGGTCGCCTACAAGGGCGCGCCGCCGGTGGTGCCCGACCTGATCGCCGGCACGCTCGCGATGTCCGTGCTGCCCTCGACCGTCGCGATCCCGCAGGTGAAGGCGGGCAAGCTGCGCGCGCTCGCGAATACCTCCGACAAGCGCTCGCCGCTGCTGCCCGAGGTGCCCACCTTCGCCGAGGTCGGCCTGGCCGAGGCGACCGTGCTGTCGTGGTACGGCTTCCACGCGCCCTCGGCCACGCCCCCCGACCTGGTCCGCCGGATCGGCGAGGCGACGGTGGCCGCCGCCGCGCAGGCCGAGGTCCGCGACCGGCTCGCCGCCGCCGGCGGCGAGGCCGGCCCGATGACGGGTGCCGAGTTCGTCGCCTTCCTCCGCGACGAGCAGGTCCGCTGGACCCGCTTCGTCGAGGCCGCCCGGCGCAACGCGCCCCGCTGATGCCCGCCCGCCCGCGCGGGCCCACCGACCCCACCGACCCCATGCACGCTTCCGATCTCGACGCCCTGTTCTCGCCCCGATCGATCGCCGTCGTCGGCGCCTCCGACACGCGCACCCGCATCGGCGGCGTGCCGGTCGACCTGCTGATCCGGATGGGCTGGCAGGGTCGGATCCTGCCGATCAATCCCAAGTCGTCCGTCGTGCAGGGCCTGAAGGCCTATCCGACGCTGCGCGACGTCGGCGAGCCGATCGACCTCGCGGTGTTCGCGATCCCGCAGTCGGCGACCGAGGCCGCGCTCGACGACGCGATCGCGGCCGGCGTGAAGTCGGCGGTCGTCTTCACCGCGGGCTTCGCCGAGGTCGGCGGCGAGGGCGTCGACGCGCAGCGCCGCCTCTCCGAGAAGGCGCGCGCGGCCGGCCTGCGGGTCGTGGGGCCGAACTGCCTGGGTGTGATGAACTGCCGCGAGTCGATGTACGCGACCTTCAGCCCGGCACCCGGCATCGGGATCGCGCGGGCCGGCTCGATCGGGCTGGTCAGCCAGAGCGGCGCGTTCGGCGCCTACGCCTACTCGCTCGCGCGCGACCGCGGCATCGGCCTGTCGGTCTGGGCCTCGACCGGCAACGAGGCCGACGTCCAGGTCGCCGACGTGATCGCGTGGATGGCCCGCGATGCGAACACGAAGGTCATCATGGCCTACATCGAGGGCGTGCGCGACGGCGACCGGATGCGGCGCGCGCTCGCCGATGCCCACGCCGCCGGCAAGCCGGTGGTGGTGGTCAAGGTCGGCCGCACCGCGCTCGGCGCGCAGGCCGCCGCGTCGCACACCGCCTCGCTCGCCGGGGACGACGCGGTCTACGACACGATGTTCCGGCAGTACGGCGTGTACCGCGCGCGCGACGTCGAGGAGTTCTTCAGCGTGGCACACGGTGCTGCGGTGGCCGGGCTGCCGTCGAACGACCGGATCGCGCTCTTCACGCTGTCGGGCGGCGTCGGCGCGTTCATGGCCGACGAGGCGGCGACCATCGGGCTCGACGTCGCCGAGACGCCGGCCGCCGCGCAGGCCGAGATCCTGTCGTGGGTGCCGTTCGCCGCCCCCCGCAATCCGGTGGACATCACCGGGCAGGTCAGCCAGGACCGCACGCTGATCGACCGCGCGACCCGCGCGATCCTGCGCGAGAACACCTACGGGTCCTGGCTCGGCTTCATGGCCGCGGCCGGCGCCGGCGAGACCTTCTGGCCGGTGCTCGAGCAGCTCGCGATCGGCC
>JBAXJZ010000678.1:0-2126 GCA_037137595.1 Burkholderiales bacterium
CGGCGGCGCCTCGGGTCGGGGCGGGGCCGCGTCGGCCCGCGCGTCGGCGGCCGACAGCAGCGCCGCGAAGCTCGGCTGGCCCGACGGCGTGCCGCCGGACGACGAGAAGGGCAGGCCGCCGGGGCGGGGCGCGGCGGGCGGCACGGGGAGGACGGCGTCGAGGGCCATGTCAGCGTTCCTTGCCCGGTCGGCGCCGGGCGGCGAGATTCGTCGCGAATTCGTCGAGCGCGCGCTGCTCGCGGCGGGCGGCGGTCACCGCGGCCTGCTTCGCGCGTCGGGTCTCGAGGGTCTGCAGCGCCGTCAGGCGGCGCTGCCGTTCGATGAGCGCGGCGTCGCGCTGCGTCGCGTCGGCCGCGCGGTCGGCGTGCTGCCGGTACTGCTGGTGGATCGCCTGCACGAGCTTCGCGTCGAAGCGCGAGGCGGTCGAGAGCTGCGCGACGCCGACCGCCGCGCCGCTGCGCACCGGCGCGCGCCCGAGCGACTCCTCGCGGTAGTCGGTCAGCGTCCGCAGCGTGGCCGCGGCGGCGTCGCGGTCGCGGCGGGCGGTCGCGGCCCGGTTCGCGGCCTCGTCGCGACGCTCGGTCGCGCGCTCGATCAGCAGGCGCAGCAGGCGCTCGTCCATCAGTCGGCCCCGACGGCGTCGAGGGTGGGCCCGATCAGCGCCTCGAGGGCGTCGCGGCTCGCCGCGATCGGCGCGCCCGCGTGCATGTCCTGCTGCAGCAGCGCGGCGATCCGCGGCATCAGCGCGATCGCCAGGTCGGTCTCGGGGTCGCTGCCCTGCACGTAGGCGCCGACCGAGATCAGGTCGCGGCTGCGCCGGTAGCGGGCCCACAGTGCCTTCAGCCGCCGCGCGAGGCGCAGCTGGCGGGCGTCGACGACCTGGTGCATCACCCGCGAGATCGACTGCTCGATGTCGATCGCCGGGTAGTGTCCGGACTCGGCGAGCGAGCGGTCGAGCACGAAGTGGCCGTCGAGGATCGCGCGCGCGGCGTCGGCGATCGGGTCCTGCTGGTCGTCGCCCTCGGTCAGCACGGTGTAGAAGCCGGTGATCGAGCCGCGGCCGCGGCGACCGTTGCCGGCGCGCTCGACCAGGTGCGGCAGCTTCGCGAAGACCGACGGCGGATAGCCCTTGGTGGCGGGCGGCTCGCCGATCGCCAGCGCCACCTCGCGCGCGGCCATCGCGTAACGGGTCAGCGAGTCCATCAGCAGCAGCACGTTCTGTCCGCGGTCGCGGAAGCGCTCGGCGATCGCCGTCGCGTAGACGGCGCCCTGCATCCGCAGCACCGGCGAGCAGTCGGCCGGCGCGGCGACCACCACCGCGCGCGCCAGGCCCTCGGGGCCGAGGATGTCCTCGATGAACTCCTTGACCTCGCGGCCCCGTTCGCCGATCAGCCCGACGACGGTCACGTCGGCCTCGGTGTAGCGGGCCATCATCCCGAGCAGCACGCTCTTGCCCACGCCGGAGCCGGCGAACAGGCCCAGCCGCTGGCCGCGGCCGACGGTGAGCAGGCCGTTGATGGCGCGCACGCCGGTGTCCAGCGGTTCGCGGACCGGCTCGCGCTCCATCGCGTTGATCGGGCGGCTGAGCACCGGCGCGCGTTCGCAGTGGTCGAGCGGGCCGCGTCCGTCGAGCGGCCGGCCGAGCGGATCGACGACGCGGCCGAGCAGGCCGTCGCCATTGGGCAGCCAGCGCGAGCGGTCCTCGGCGCGACGGCGCGGATGCGCCCGCTCGCCCAGCCGTGGCGGCGGCACCGGTTCGTCCACCGGCACCACGGTGGCGCCCGGGCGCAGGCCCGCGACGTCGGCGAGCGGCATCAGGAAGAGCCGGTCGTCCTCGAAGCCCACGACCTCGGCCTCCACCGGCTGGCCGCCCTCGGGCGCGATCTCGCAGATCGCGCCGACCGGCAGCCGCAGGCCGCTGGCCTCCATCACCAGGCCGGCGGCGCGCGTCAGGCGTCCGATCGCCGCCGGCGGTGCCGGCTGCGCGGCGCGGTCGCGCAGGTCGGCGAACAGCGACGCGAAGTCGGCGGGCGAGGCGAGCCCCGGCACGGCGGTCGGCGCGTTCACGGCTGCACCCAGTCGTCGTCGCGGCCGAGCGCGGCGAGCGCGCGGCGCCAGCGGGCCTG
>JBAXJZ010000679.1:0-2122 GCA_037137595.1 Burkholderiales bacterium
ACTCGCAGGACCGCAGCGACAGCGGCCGAAGCCGCGCGACGGCGAGTTCGGTGAGCGGCCAGGCGACCGAGCGCAGCGTCTCGGCCGGCAGCGCCGTGACCGCCGCGCGCAGCGCGGGATGACGCGAGGCCGCGCAGCTCCAGCCCTCGCCCCAGGCGGGCGCGGCGCCGCCCGGCCGTTCGATCAGCGCGACCACCAGCGCGGCCGCGCCGGCGGGCTCGCGGGTGGCCTGGACCAGCCGTCCGAGGGCGGCGGCGACGACGTCGGGGCTGGGGGTCGAGGACCCCGCGGGACCCGCCGCGCCGGGCTCGTCGTCGACGTCGGACGACTCGGGCAGCGGCAAGGTGTCGAGCCACGCCGCATCCGGCGAACCGGCGGTCGCCCCGCGCGGCGGCACCAGCGCCGGATCGGCGGCCTCGTCGCCCCAGGCATTGGCCACGCACACCGCGAAGCCGAGCGACGGCAGCTCCGGCTCGTAGCGCGCGGCGTCCTTCAGCTCGGCCGCATCCAGCGGCGTCATCTCGCGGCCGTAGAGCCGGCGCAGGCGCTCGCGCAGCGCGGCCTCGCGGCTCGCCTCGGGCCCGGACAGCAGCAGGTGCGCGACCTGCCGACGGTACGGTTGCCGGACGGAATCGCCCGTCCGGCCCTCGCGCCGCAGCGTCTCGGCCAGCCCCGCCGCCTTGCGCAGCGCGCCGCCGAGTCCGTCCCGGCCGCGCGTGAATGCGACGGCCTGCGTGTCGGCGAAGAAGTCCCGCTGGCGGCCGGCGCCGGCCTGGATCGCGCGCGCCGCGAGCTCGCCGGGCGTGCCCAGGACCACCAGCGCGGCGCCCGCCGTCGCGAGCGGCACCGTCCGCAGCAGGCCCGCGGTCCGTGCGGGACGCGCGAACGCCGAGGCGATCATCGACCGTCCGGCAAGCGCCACCCAGTCCAGTCCGTGGTTCAGCCCGAGCAGCCGGGTGTGCAGCCGCGCGTCGCCGTTGACCACGTGCGAGATCTCGTGCGCGAGCACCGCCTGGAGCTCGTCGCGGGTCAGCCGCGTCAGCGCGCCGCGGGTCACCACGAGCACCGCGTGGTTCGGATCGGTGCCCGCGGTCAGCGCGTCGATGCCCGGATCGTCCTCGAGCACGAAGGCGCGCGGCACGCCGATGCGCGCGGCGATCGCCAGCTCCTCGAGCAGGTTCAGCAGACGACGGTGCAGCGGGTCCGTGTCGGGATCGACCGGGCGCGCGCCGAGGCGCCGCGCGATGCGGACCGCGTCGTCGCGGAGCCGGCGGGTCTCGAGCCAGGCGCCGCCGAGCACCGCCAGCGTGCCCGAACCGAGGACGGCGGCGTGGACGCCCTGCGGCACCTCGGCGTCCGGACCGGCGACCAGCCACCACGCGAGGACCACGAGGGCGTCGAGCCCGAGCACCAGGGTCGCGCCCGCGAGCGCGACGAGGACCGCGATGCGGGTCGCCGCACGCTCGGCCTGCTGCCGATGACGGGCGAAGCTCATCGGGTCCGCTCCGGCGGGCGTCGGGATGTCGGGGCCGCCACGATGGAGTCCGTCACCGTGCGGCGTCGGCGAGCGCGAGGCGTTCGCCGACGGCCCGGCTCACGCCGAGCGGACGGGCCGCCCGGAACGAGAACGTGGCCGCGACGAGCGCGTCCGGGAAACGACCGGTGCCGGCGTTGTAGTCGCCCACGGCGTCGTTGTAGCCGCGGCGGGCCAAGTCGATCCGGTCCTCCGCCGCGACGAGCGCGTCGATCAGGCGGGCGAGCGGCGCGTCGGCCGCGCCGTCCGCGTGGGCGTCGAGCGTGTCGATCAGCCGGGCGACCGCCGTCGACAGCGTGATCTCGGCGGCATCGAGCCGGTCGAGCGCATGACGGTCGGACCATCGGGCGGCCGCGGAGGCACGCGCCGAGGCCGCGCTCTGGCGGGCGGCGACGACGGCATCGAGCGTGCCACGGTCGTGGGCGAGGCGGCTGCGGGCGAGATCGACGAGTTCGGGCACGAGGTCGTGGCGGCGCTTGAGCGGGCCGTCGAGCCCGGCGAACGCGTTGCGCACGCCGGTCCGCAAACCCACCAGCCGGTTGTGGACGAAGGCCATCCAGACCAGGGGCAGGGCGAAGACCAGCAGGA
>JBAXJZ010000680.1:0-2116 GCA_037137595.1 Burkholderiales bacterium
CAGAACCGGGCCCGCGTCGCCGTCGGTCGCGCCCGCCGTCGCGCCGGTGCCGCCGCCCGGTTCACCGCCCCCGCCGCCGCCGAGCTGGCGCTCCTGAGGCCGCGCCGGGCCGCGCGGGACGATCGTGTAGGCTCCGGCGGACGACCCTTCCGCCGGAGCCCCCATGCAGACCGACCGCTACCCGCTGCCCGCCCTGGACGGGCTGCCCGACGACATCCGGACGAAGCTGCTCGAGGTCCAGGAGAAAGCCGGCTTCGTCCCGAACGTCTTCCTCAAGCTCGCCCGCCGTCCCGAGGAGTTCCGCGCCTTCGTCGGCTACCACGACGCGCTGATGCTGAAGGAGGGCGCGCTCACCAAGGGCGAGCGCGAGATGATCGTGGTCGCCACCAGCGGCGCGAACGACTGCCTCTACTGCGTGGTCGCCCACGGCGCGATCCTGCGGATCTACGAGAAGAACCCGCTGATCGCCGACCAGCTCGCGACCAACTGGCGCAAGGCGCCGCTCACCCCGCGACAGCACGCGATGATCGCCTTCGCGATGAAGGTCGCGCTCGACTCGCGCGCGATCGACGACCACGACTTCCGCGAGCTGCACGCCCACGGCTTCTCCGACGAGGACGCATGGGACATCGCGTCGATCGCGGCGTTCTTCGCGATGTCGAACCGGCTCGCGAACGCGACGGGGATGATGCCGAATCCGGAGTTCTACCTCATGGGGCGGGTGCCGCGGGAACGCAAGGGGTGACGGGCGGACGACGACGCCTGCTCGCCGCCCACCCTCCGCCCGACGACGACGCGGGGTCTCAGCCCCTCAATCGCGCCCGCCGTCCACCGGCGGGGCGATGCCGGTCCGCTGCGCGGTGAAGGCGCCGGTCGCGCCGTCGGTGCCGCGGGTCGTGCCCTCGATGCGGTCGCCGGTCACGCGGCCGTCGTAGGTCCGCAGCACGCCGCGGTCGTCCATCATCTCGAAGCCGAGCCGGTCGCCCACCAGCCGCACGCCGCGCAGCCGGCCTTCCATCGACGGCATCCGCATGGTGCCGGTCACCTGCTGGAAGACCTGCGCCAGCTGGAGGTTCGACTCGCCGGCGCCGCGCGCGTCGGTGGTCGTCATCTTCCAGCCGCCGCCCACCGAGGCCGGCACGATCCACAGGTAGCCGGGGCGGCCGTCGACGGTCGAGTTGTCGTCGGGCTCCCACGAGCCCATCGTGAACTGGTGGGTGACCAGCCGCGTGCCGGGCTTCATCTTCAGCAGCGTGGGGCGCAGCTTCAGGTTCAGGCCGGGCAGCAGGTACATCGTGACGACGGTGGCGGCCGAGTAGTCGAACGCGAAGATGTCGCCCTGCTCGAAGCGCGCGAGGTTCTGCACGCCCGCCTTCTCGGCGTTGCGCCGCGCGAGGCCGACCATGTCGGGGTTGTACTCGACGCCGAGCGCGCGCGCCTTGAAGTCGCGCGCGGCCGCGATGACGATCTTGCCGTCGCCGGAGCCCAGGTCGACGACGAAGTCGTTCGGCGTGACCTGCGCCATCGTCAGCATCCGGTTCACCAGCGCGTCCGGCGTCGGCACCCAGATCACGTCCTTGCCCTGCTGGCCGACCTGCGGCGTGAAGGCCGACGTGCCGGCGTTCTGCTGGGCGCGGGCGAAGGCGGGCAGCGCGAGCGCGGGCGCGACGGCGGCGGCCCGCAGCAGCGTGCGGCGCGACGCGCGGGGCGATGCGGCCTCGGCGAAGCGGATCGGGGCGGGGGACGTCGGCAGCATATCCATCGTGGCGGGTCTCTCGTGGGTCGGTCCGGGGGGCGTCAGTATGCCCACGAACCGCCGGCCCCGGGCAGCGGTCGGATATCCATGCCGGCCTCGGCGAGCCGGCGCGCGTAGGGTGCGCCGAGCGCGGTGGCCGGCGTCAGCACGCCGCCGCCGGGTGCGGCGGGCAGGTCGGCGGCGTCGACCGCCAGCGCGAGCGCGGCCTCGCAGACGAAGACCGTCGTCGCGCGGTTGCCGGGATCGCCACGGCCGGCGATGCGGCCGCGCAGCACCGTGCCGCCGTCACCGCGCGCGATCAGCTCGCAGCGGAACATGCCACCGTCCATCGCGCGTTCGGACGGACCTTCGCCCGGCGCG
>JBAXJZ010000681.1:0-2114 GCA_037137595.1 Burkholderiales bacterium
GCCCGAGACCGGCGCGTAGATGTCGGACGCCGCCTTGACCGATTCGACGACGGCGGCCTGGCCGCCCTTGGCGATCGTCTTGCCCGTTTCGGGCGTTTCGACGAACACGACGTCGCCGAGCTGGCTTTGCGCGTAGGCCGTGATGCCGACCGCGTAAACGTCGCCGTCTTCGACGCGGATCCGGTCGTAGTCGTGAGCGTCCATGTCGACGATGTTGCCACAGCGACCCCGTTCGTCGACATCGTCGGAGAGCCGCATGGCGGGCGGTTCCGGCCGGTCTTCGGCGGCTGTCGCGCCGATGCCGCGCGGCGCGCGGCGAGGGTCGAGATGCGCCGACGGACGGCCGCTTTTCTCGGTCTCGCCCGAGCCCGCGCGGCGCGACCATCGACGCAGTCCCCCTCCGACCCGGCGTCCCCATGTCCGTCCCGTTCGCGCCGTCCCGACCCGCCCTGCCGAGCGCGCTGCGCCCGGAAGCCGAGCGCCACTGGCGCTCGGGCGTCGAGCACGCGAAGGCCGGCCGCTGGAAGGAGGCCGAGAAGGCCCATGCGCGCGCGGTCCGCGTCGCGCCGGGCGAGCCGGTCTACTGGGTGAACCTCGCGATGGCCCGCCGCAAGCTCGGCGACCTGACCGGCACCGTCGAGGCCTGCGACGCCGGACTGCGTGCCGATCCGAAGTTCGTGCTGGCCAAGCAGATCCGCGTCGCGGCGCTGATGGAGCGGCACCGCTACGACGACCTGCTCGCCGACGCCGAGGCCGTCGCGAACCGGCCGGGCGCCGGCTACGACTCCTGGCTCGACTACGGCATCGCGCTCGACCGGACCAACCGCCACGTCGCGGCGGTGGGCGCGCTGATGCAGGCGCTGACGCGCAAGCCGGACCTGTTCGAGGCCTACATCGTCCTGTGCAACTGCTTCGACCGGCTGAAGCTGCACGCCGAGGCCGTCGAGACGCTGCGCACCGCGGTCGCGCTGCAGCCCGGCTGGCCCGCGGGACTGGCGGGCATCGTCCATCACTCGCTGCACGCCTGCGACTGGAGCCGGCTGGACGAGGACCTCGCCGCGGTCGCCGAGCGGCTCGAGCGCCCGGGCCCGTACGACCTGAACCCGTTCATGTTCCTGTCGTTCGGCGCGGACGCGGCGACCCAGCGCCGCCTCTACGCCGAGCACGCCGCGCTGCGCTACTCGAAGGTCGAGCCGCTGCCCGCGTTCCCGCCGCCGACCTCGCATCCGGATCGGGTGCGCATCGGCTACCTGTCGAACGACCTGCAGACCCATGCGACCGCGCTGCTGCTCGTGCAGGTGCTCGAGCTCCACGACCGTTCGAAGGTCGACGTGCGCCTCTACTCCTACGGCGCCGACGACGGCAGCGAGATGCGCCGCCGCCTGATGGCCGCGTGCGAGGCCTTCGTCGACGTCTCGGGGATGAGCGAGCGCGAGACCGCCGAGCGCATCCGCGCCGACGGCGTCGAGATCCTCGTCGACCTGAAGGGCTACACGATGCACGCGCGCACCGCGATCATGGCGATGCGCCCGGCACCCGTGCAGGTGGCTTGGCTGGGCTTTCCCGGGACGATGGGCGCGCCGTTCGTCGACTACGCGATCGTCGATCCGGTGGTCTGCCCGCCGTCGATGGCCGAGGGCTTCTCCGAGGCGCTCGCGTGGCTGCCCGACAGCTACCAGCCGAACGACCGCCTGCGGGCGATCGGCACGCCGCCCGGCCGCGCCGCCTGTGGCCTGCCCGAGGACGGCTTCGTCTTCTGCTGCTTCAACCACACCTACAAGATCCGGCCCGAGACCTTCGACGTCTGGTGCCGCCTGCTGCGCGACGTCCCGGGCAGCGTGCTGTGGCTGCTGGCGTCGAACCCGCAGGCCGAGGCCAACCTGCGCCGTGAGGCGACCGCGCGCGGCATCGACCCCGAGCGCATCGTGTTCGCGCCCATGGTCAAGTCGCCCGAGCACCTCGCGCGGATGGGCCACGCCGACCTGTTCCTCGACACGCTGCCGATCAACGCGCACACCACTGCCAGCGACGCGCTGTGGGCCGGCGTGCCGGTGCTCACCTGCACCGGCAACGCCTTCGTCGGCCGCGTCGCGGCGAGCCTCGTCCACGCGGTG
>JBAXJZ010000682.1:0-2112 GCA_037137595.1 Burkholderiales bacterium
AGGCCTCGCAGAGCCAGCGACGCAGCGCACGCGCACGATCGGTCATCGCCCGGTCCTCCGTGGGGTCAGCGCACGCCCGCCGTCATCAGCCGGTCGAGCTCCTTGCGCAGGTGCTTGATCGCCGGCGTGACGATCGCGACGAAATAGCCCTCGCGCAGCCGCCGCTGCGCGGGCGAGGACAGCGCGTAGCCCAGCGCGCCGGTGTGCAGCATCGCCGACTGCGTCGCGCGCAGCGTCAGCTCCGAGGCCTCGAGCCGCACCGCGAGCACCTCCGCGAAGCGCGCGTCGGCCGGGTCGAGCACCGAGCGCGACAGCAGGCCCGCGCGGTCGGCGAGCGCACCGAGCTCGTCCTCGATCTGGTCCGGGCCGTCCTCGAGGAAGCCGTTGACGTGACTCAGCCGCAGGTTCGACTCGCGCATCAGCGCCACGCAGCCCTGGACGATCCCCGCGCCGATGCCGACCTGCAGCAGCACGAAGCCGTTGCGGATGGTCTTCAGCCACGGGCCGATCGGGTCGGCGAGGATGTGGTCGTCGGGGACGAACACGTCGTCGAAGGCCAGCGCGTAGGTGCCGGTGCCGTCCATCGCGAGGAAGGGCGGGACCGGCTCGAGGGTGAGGCCCGGCCAGTCGCAGCGGACCAGCGCCATCACCTCGACGCCCTGGCCCGGCCGCGGCGTGCCGTCGGCCTGCAGCGGCATGAACGCGGTGCCGAACACGTGGTCGGGGCCCAGGTTCGACACCCAGGGCAGACGGCCCGACACCCGCCAGCCGCCGGGCACCTTGGTGCCCGTGAGCGCCAGCCGCTCGATCGACGCGAAGTACTTCATCGGGTTCGACATGCCGGTGCCGCCGAGCACCTCGCCGCTGGCGAGCCTGGGCAGCAGCTCGCGCCTGAGCGTCTCCGACGCGCCGTGCTCGACGTACCAGGCGCAGGCGTCCTGGCACCAGCCCATGAAGGCGCTGGAGCCGCAGCTGCGGCCGATCGTGGCGAGCGCGTCGATCGCGCCGCGCAGGTCGCGCACGCCGTCGGCCCGCTGGGTCGCGAGGTGGTGGCGGAACGCGCCCTGCGCGCCGAGCGCGCGCAGCGCCGCGCCGGGATAGACCCCGTCGCGGTCGATGCGGTGGACGAGCGGATCGAGCTCGCGCTCGACCGTGGCGGCGAGCAGCGCCGGATCGGCGCAGGCGAGCGAAGGATCGATGGCACCCATGTCGACGACCTCCGGACTCAGCCGAGCACGACCTCGGTGGGGATCGGGTTGCGGTAGCAGTTCGCCATCGGCGACGCGTAGTCCGCCTCCTTCACGATGGCCTCGAGCACCTCGCGCGGCGCATCGGCGTCGAGCACGATCTTCGCGCGCACGGCCTGGAAGCCCATCTCGTGCGCGGCCTTCTGCGCGCCGCCGGCACCCCAGGCGGCCGGGTTGCCGATGTCGCCCTCGAGCAGGACCTCCATCGAGCGGATCTTCACGCCCTTGTGCGTGGCGACCGCGTGCACGCCGACACACAGGCAGCCGCCGAGCGCCGACAGCAGGATCTCGGAGGGCGCGGGCGCGGTGTCCTGGCCGAACAGGTGCGGCGGCTCGTCGACCACGACCGGGGTGTGGTGGCCGACGTAGGTCAGCGAGCGGAACTGGCCGTCGTAGACGGTGCGGCTCTTCACGGTGCCCCGCGAGTTCGGGTTGTTGCGGCCCTTCTCGGCGAAGGCGGCGAGGCCGACGGCGTCGATCGGCTTGACGAACTCGGTCGCGACGGCGGGGGTCTGGGGCACTGCGGCCATGGGGCGTCCTCGTGGGTGGATGGGAGCGGGATGGCCGACCGTTGCAAGCGGCGTGCCACCGCGACATCGGGGTCGCGGTGCACGGCCACCGCGGGTCGTCGGCGCGCCTGCACGGGGGCCGGATCGCCGCCGCCCGCGCGGGGATCGCGCGACCGGCAGGGGTCCGCGGCCCGGCCGGCGGACACGTCGGGCCGCGCGCCCCGCCTCGCCGCTCGACCGACCCGATCCGGCGCCGGCTGCACACTTTGTGCAGCCGACTGACGGATTGTTCACACCGCCGGCGGCGCGGCGGCGAGCTTCTCGAGGCGGTAGGTGAACTGCCGGCGCGTCATGCC
>JBAXJZ010000683.1:0-2089 GCA_037137595.1 Burkholderiales bacterium
TCCCGCCAGGCCACGAGCGCGGGCGCCCCCGCCGCGTGGGCGCTCGGCGCGCGCGGGCAGGGCGTGTGGGTGGGCCTCCTCGATTCCGGCGTGCGCGCCACCCATGCCGAGCTCGTCGGCCGCGTGGCCGCCGGCTGGGACGCCACCGGCGGCGACGGCATCGACCGCATGGGCCACGGCACGATGGTGGCCGGCCTCGTCGCCGCCGCCCGCGACGGCCGCGGCATGGTCGGCCTGGCGCCCGAGGCCGGCGTGCTGCCGGTGCGCGTGCTGAACGACGCCGGCCTCGCGAGCGACGCCGCCCTGTCCGCCGGCGTGCGCTACGCGGCGGCCCGCGCGTCCATCCTGAACCTCAGCCTCGCCGCCACCACCCCCATCGCGGGCGCCGCGATCCGCGAGGCCGTCGAGCGCGGCACCCTCGTGGTGGTGGCCGCCGGCAACCGCGGCGCCGCCGCGCCCGACTGGCCCGCGCGCTTCGCCCGCGAGGCCTGGGCCCACGGCGCGGGCTCGGTGATCGTGGTGGGCGCGGTGGACGCGCAGAACCGCATCGCCGCCTACTCCAACCGCGCCGGCGACACCGCCGCCTGGTATCTCGTCGCGCCCGGCAGCGCAGTGCTCTCCGCATCGAACGCGTCCGACACCGCCTACGGCGTGCAGACCGGCACCTCGATGGCCGCGCCCGCCGTCTCCGGCGCCGCGGCGCTGCTGCAGTCGCGCTGGCCGCGCCTGACCGGCGGCGAGGTCGCGTCCATCCTGCTCGCCACCGCGCGCGACCTGGGCGCGCCCGGCGTCGACCCCGTCTACGGCCGCGGCCTGCTCGACGTGGAGGCCGCGATGCGCCCCGTCGGCCCGATGACGACCCGCGTGGGCGGCGCGGACCGCCCGCTGTCGGCCACCGGCCTGATGACCTCGCCCGCCACCGTCGCGGTCGCGCAGGCCGTGGCCCGAACCGGCCTGCCGGTGATGGTGCTCGACGCCTACCGCCGCGATTTCCAGGCCGACCTGTCGGCCCGCGTGGCCGCGCCGCCGCCGCAGCGCGTGGACCGCGTGATCGGCGAGCTCGACCGCCGCATGGAGCGCCTGGAGCGCCGCCTGCCCGGCGACACCCGCCTCGCGATGTCGCCCGGCCACTCGTTCTCCGTGACCGGCCGCGACGACGCCGGCGCCTTCTGGTTCGGCGCCGGTGCGCCGGCGCGCGAGTGGTTCGGCGTGGCGCCCGCGCTGGACGTCGCCGCGCTCGCCAACCCCTACGCGGCGCTCGCGCCGCGCGGCGCCGGCTTCGGCCGCGCGTTCTCCTACGGCGAGACCACGCTGCGCGCCGGCGTGCTCGGCGGCACCTCCACCGAAGCGTCGGGCCTCGGCTGGGCGCCGGTCACCGCGAGCACCGCCGTCCTCGAGGCCACCCACCGCCTGGGCGAGACGATCGTGCTGGGCGCCACCCTGACCCGCGCCGAGGAACGCGGCGCGTGGCTGGGCGCGGTGGGCTCGGGCGCCTTCGCCGCCGACGACATCGTCCGCACCGACGCGCTGCAGCTCGCCGCGAGCGCGCGCCTCGCGCCCGGCTGGACCCTGGCCGGCAGCTACGCGCGCGGCCACACCCCCGCGCACCGCGGCGCCGGCCTCGTGGGCAGCGCGGGGGCGTCCGCGAGCGAGGCCGCGTCGCTGGCGCTGGTCCGCGACGACGCCGTCACCTCCGGCGACCAGCTCTCCGTCGCCTGGTCCCTGCCCATGCGCACCCGCTCCGGCGACGCACAGACCCTCGTGCAGACCGGCCTCGATGCCGAGGGCAACGCCGTCCTCGGCGGCCGCAGCTTCTCGCTCGTGCCCACCGGCCGCGAGCAGGTGGCCGAGATCGCCTGGCGCGCGCCGCTCGACCGCCGCACCGCGATGGCGGCCGTGGTGATGCGCCGCTGGCAGCCGAACCACGACGCGGCCGCGGCGCCCGACACCGTGGTGGCGGTGCGCTGGCGCCGCGTGTTCTGAACCCGCCCCGCCGAGAACGGCGCGGCGGGTTCCGTCACGGGGGCCTCACCCGCGAGCCCGAGCGGGCCGCCGCGGTTTCCGCGGCGACCCGCCCCCGGCGCCCGCC
>JBAXJZ010000684.1:0-2086 GCA_037137595.1 Burkholderiales bacterium
CCGCCTACGGCGCCGCCGCGCCGGCCGACGGCGTCCGCTCGCCGACCACCCGGGCCTTCGTCGACCGGATGTGGGGCGCGGCCGAGCAGGCCGAGCGCGCGACCGGCGTGCCGGCCGGCTTCATCGTCGGCCAGGCCGCGCTCGAGTCCGGCTGGGGCCGGCAGGAGATCCGCCACGCGGACGGCAGGCCGGCGCACAACCTGTTCGGCATCAAGGCCGGCGCCGGCTGGAAGGGCGCCACCGTCGACGCGACCACCACCGAGTGGGTGGACGGCCGGCCGGTGAAGTCGGTCGAGCGCTTCCGCGCCTACGGCAGCTACGAGGAGGCGTTCGGCGACTGGGCCCGGCTGATGGCGCAGAACCCGCGCTACGCGGCCGTGCTCCAGGCCGGCGGCAGCATCGAGGGCTTCGCGCGCAACCTGCAGAAGGCGGGCTACGCGACCGATCCCGATTACGCGTCGAAGCTGACGCGCACGATCACGCAGGCGCTCGGCGCGCGCCGCGAGAGCACCTGACGGCGAGGACACGATGAGCGATCTCCTGAGGATCGGCAGCAGCGCGATGGGGGCGGCGTACGCGCAGCTGCAGACGACCGGCCAGAACATCGCCAACGTCAACACTCCCGGCTACACGCGGCGCGAGGTGCAGCTGCAGGAGGCCGGCAGCATGGACTCCGGCGGCTGGGTCGGCCGGGGCGTGGACGTGATGAACGTGCGTCGGGTCTACGACGCGTTCCTCGTCCGCGAATCGGCGGCGACGAAGGCGTCCGCGGCCCAGGACACCACCCGCTCCGAGGCGCTGGGCCGCCTCGCCGGCGTCTTCTCCGATCCGCAGTCGGGCCTGGGCGCCGCCTTCGACGACCTGGTCGGCTCGTTCACCGACGTCGTGGCGCGCCCCTCGGACCCGGCCGCCCGCTCGGCGGTGGTGGCGCGCGCCGACGCCTTCGCCACGCGCGCCCAGACCCTGGACACGCGGCTGCTCGACCTGCGGCAGTCGGCGCAGAGCCGGATGCAGAACGAGATCTCGAAGGCCAACCAGACGCTGAAGTCGCTGGCCAGCCTGAACGCCAAGATCGCCGACGCCCGCGGCAGCAGCGGCGAGCCGAACGCGCTGCTCGACCAGCGCGACAAGCTGCTCCAGGACCTGAACGGTTCGCTGCGCGCCAACGCGACCATCGGCCAGGACGGCACGATCACCGTGACCTCGACCCGAGGCGAGCCGCTGGTGGTCGGGGATGCCGCCTCCACGCTGCAGTTGGTCAACGACCCGCTGGACTCGACCAAGCAGTCGGTCCAGGTCGTCCGCAGCAACGGGGTCACGCTCGGGATGGATTCGAGCGAGCTGGGCGGCGCGCTCGCCGGGCTGGCGAAATTCGCCAACGAGGATGTCGACGCCGCGCGTGCGCAGCTCGGCCGGCTGTACGCCTCGGTCGCCGGCGCGTTCAACGCGCGGCAGGCCAAGGGTCTGGACGCGACCGGCGCGGTCGGCCAGGACATGTTCTCGATCGGGTCGCCCACCGTCACCGGCGCGACGTCCAACACCGGAAGCGCCGTGTTCGGCGCGGCGATCGCCGACCCGACCGCACTGAAGGCGAGCGACTACGAGCTGAAGTTCTCCGGCGGCCAGTACACGCTGACGCGGCTGTCCGACGACGTCACGCAGACCTTCTCGGCGCTGCCACAGACGATCGACGGCCTGTCCCTGTCGCTCGGATCCGGCACGCCGTCGGACGGTGACCGGTTCCTGGTCCGTGCCGGCACTGCCTACACGACCGGCGCGAGGTCGCAGCTGGCGAACGGCCAGCGGATCGCGACCGCCCAGCCGGTGGTGGTCGAGACGGGCGCGGCCAACGCCGGCGACCTGCGGTCGACGTCGGTGGACGCCTCGACGATCAGCGCGATCACCGGCGCGACCGTGACGCTCACCTTCACCGGCCCGAACACGTTCTCGGTGAACGGCGCAGGCACCGGCAACCCGGCCTCGGTCGCGTACACGCCGGGCATGACCGTGTCCTACAACGGCTGGTCGGTGGTCCTCGACGGGACGCCGAGCACCGGGGACACGATGAGGATCTCGGCCACGCCGA
>JBAXJZ010000685.1:0-2067 GCA_037137595.1 Burkholderiales bacterium
CGCCGGCCCCTGCGTCGGCCTCGCGGACCGCGCCATCGTCGGCCGCGTCCCCGCCCGCGTCCGCGGCGGCCTCGCACGCCGCACCGGCCCCGCCGCGCGTGATCGTCGGCGGCGTCCAGGGAGCCGCCCGCCCGTGAACGCCCGCAGCCCCGCCACCGCCGAGCCGCGCTGGTCGCTCTACGCCCGGCTGCTGCGCCTGCACAAGCCGATCGGCACGCTGCTGCTGCTGTGGCCGACGCTGTGGGCGCTGTTCGTCGCGGGCCACGGCCGGCCGCCGGCCTACGAGCTGTTCGCGTTCTGCGTCGGCACGCTGCTGATGCGCTCGGCCGGCTGCGCGATCAACGACTGGGCCGACCGGGACTTCGACCGCCACGTGGAGCGGACCAGGGACCGGCCGCTCACCGCGGGGCTGATCCGCCCCGGCGAGGCGCTGGCGCTGTTCGTCGGCCTGTCGCTGGTCTCCCTGCTGCTCGTGCTGCCGATGAACGGCCTGACCTGGGCGCTCGCGGTGGTGGCCGCCTTCCTCGCCGGCAGCTATCCGTTCACGAAGCGCTTCCTCGCGATCCCGCAGGCCTACCTCGGCATCGCCTTCGGCTTCGGCATCCCGATGGCCTGGGCCGCGCTGCAGGGCGCATTGCCGCTGTCGGCCTGGGTGATGCTCGCGGCCAACGTCTGCTGGGCGGTGGCCTACGACACCGAGTACGCGATGGTGGACCGCGACGACGATCTCAAGATCGGCATCCGCACCTCGGCGATCACCTTCGGCCGCTTCGACGTCGCTGCGGTGATGGCCTGCTACGCCGCCACCCTGGTGCTGCTGGCGGCGGTGGGCCGCATCGAGGAACTCGGCCCGGCGTACTACGCCGGGCTCGCGGTCGCCGGCGGCATCGCGCTCTACCACTGGAGCCTGATCCGCGACCGCGATCGGGCGGGCTGCTTCAAGGCCTTCAACCACAACACCTGGTTCGGCGCCGCGGTGTTCGCGGGCATCCTCGCCGACGTCGCGCTCGCCTGAGCCGGCGGCGCGCGCTCAGGCGCCCGAGCCGAACTCCCGCCCCAGTTCCTCCGAGCGCCGGCACGCCGCGGCCATCGCGTCGGCCACCGTCGACGGCAGTCCGCGCTCGGCCATCACCGCGAGACCCGCGGCGGTGGTGCCGCCCTTGGAGGTCACCCGCTCGCGGAGCACCGACGGCGGCTCGTCCGAGGTCGACGCGAGCGTGGCCGCGCCGAGCGCGGTCTGCAGCGCGAGCCGCCGCGACTGCTCCGGCGACAGGCCGAGCGCGATGCCGCCCTCGATCATCGACTCGATGAAGCGGAACACGTAGGCCGGGCCGCTGCCGCTGAGCGCCGTGACCGCGTCGAGCCTCGATTCGTCATCGACCCAGACGGCGATGCCCACGGCGCCCATGATCGTCTCGGCGAGCGCGCGGTCGGCCTCGGTGACGCCGGGCAGCGCCGCGAGTCCCGAGGCCCCCAGGCCGACCAGCGCCGGCGTGTTGGGCATCGTGCGCACGATGCGGGGATGGGCGCCGAGCCAGCGCGAGAGGTCGGTCGCGCGCACGCCGGCGGCCACCGAGAGCACCAGGGCGCCGCGCAGGTGCGGCGCAGCCGCCGACACGGCGTCGCGCATCTGCTGAGGCTTGACCGCGAGCACGACCACGTCCGCAGCGAGCGCGTCGGCCGAGGCGGCCGCGTGCGTGGCGACGCCGAAGCGCCCGGCGAGCGACGTGCGCTGCGCGTCGGACGGATCGACGACCGACAGGTGCGACGGGCGCGCGCCGCGAGCGATCAGGCCGCCGATCAGCGCGGCGGCCATGTTGCCGCCGCCGACGAAGGCGATGCGGACGGTGGGGAGCGGGTCGTTCAAGCGGACTCTCCGGTACGGCGGATGAACTGGCGCAGCCGCAGGCCGAGCGCGGCCAGCGTGCCGAGGTAGACGCCCGCAGCCGCGGCCACCAGGCCGAGCGCGAGCGCGATGCGCAGGAGCGGCTGCTCGCGCAGGGCCACCCAGTCCAAGCGGGGGACCGCGACCGCGAGCAGCGCGGCCATCAGCACGAGCGCGAGCGC
>JBAXJZ010000686.1:0-2066 GCA_037137595.1 Burkholderiales bacterium
CCGCGACGCGGCCGGTACGACGGAGGAGGGACACGAGGGTCGAGTCTAGGCGCTGGAGAGCGCGGACTCAGACCTGGTTGTAGCAGGCGATGATCGCCTTGGGCCCGCCGAACCATCCCAGCGGGTTGTAGGGCACACCGTTGATGTGCACCTCCCAGTGCAGGTGCGGGCCGGTCACGAAGCCGGACGCGCCGACGTAGCCGATCACCTGGCCCTGCCGCACGATCTGTCCGACCGACACCGCGACCCCGGACTGGTGGGCGTACATCGTCTCCATCGCCCCGCCGTGATCGATCACGGTGTGCAGGCCGTACGCGCCACCGTTGTCGACGAGCACGACCTTGCCGTCGGCCGCGGCGAGGATCGGGGTGCCGTAGCCGCCGGAGAGGTCGATACCGGTGTGGCACGAGCGGTAGCCGTAGACCGGGTGCACGCGCCAGCCGACCTGGCCGGAGGTGGTCGCGCCGGGGATCGGCCAGATGAGGTTGCCGGTGGGCGTGCCGGTGTAGCCGCTGCCGTTCTGCGCACGCTCGCGGGCGAGGCGGATGAGGCGCGCCTGCTCCTTCTTGAGCTCGGCGTACTGCGCCTTGACCTTGTCGCGCTGGTCGTCGGCGACGGCGACCGCGGCGGCACGCGCCGCGACGAGCGCGTCGACCTTGGCCTTGGCCTCGCGGGCGCGGTCGGCGATGCGACCGGCCTTGGCGAGCGCGTCCGCGGCCTCGGCCCGCTTCTTCTCGACCTTGGCCACCGCCTGCTCCGCCTGCACGCTGGCGAGTGCGAGGTCGGCCTTGGCGGCCTGGAGGTCGGCGAGGGTCTTGTTCTGCGAGCGGGAGACCGCGCGGATCGCCTCGAGCTGGTCGGCGAACTCGCCCGGCGTCTGCGCCGACAGCACGGCGGCGAGCTCGGCGTACGGGCCCTGGGAGTAGACGGCCCGGGCGAGGTCGCCGATCTGGCCGTTCATGAGCGCGATGTTGGCCTCGGCCTCGACCACGCGCTGCTCTGCGGCGATCGATGCCGCGGTGGCCTGCTCGACCGCGGCGGCGGTTGCGGCCTCGCGCTGGCGGGCCCCGGAGAGCTCGGCGCGGGCCTGAGCCAGCGCGGCCTGAGCGGCGGGCAGCTGCGTGCGCGCTGCGGCGAGGTCCTTGGCCGCCTTCGCGACGGCGACGTTTGCCGAGGCCAGGTCGTCCTGGGCGTTGTTGATCTTGTCGTTGATGTTGTCGGCCAGGGCCGGCGACGCGACGGGCGACCCGGCCAGACCGCCGAGCAGGGCGGCGCACACCACGGCCACGACGAGACCGGCGCGCGGACGCGCTGCCCTGCCTCGACCGATCAGCCGCACCGGCGTGCTCCTCGTCGTCGGGGCCGATGTCCGGCCGAGGTGCTGGGTGCCCCACGAGCGTGTTACTCGTGTGACTGGTGTTACTGGTGGTGCATATGTCCGCTTCAGGCTAGCCCGATGCGACGCCGTACCCAACCCCCGCTCCGCTGACCGGGCGGGATGTGGCGCGGGTCACACCGGCCTCAGACCCGAAGGTACCGGCGGAGGGTGAAGAACGCCGTCACGCACGCGAGTCCGACACCCAGCGCGAGCAGCACGAGGGAGGCCGACAGGACGGCGTCCCAGCCGATGAACGGCGTGATCGTGAACTGCGGCGTGAGCCGCTGGTCGATCAGGAAGATCTTGACCGCGACGAGCGACAGGCTCGCGAGCGCGGCGCCGACGGCCGCGCCGATCGCCGCCTCGAGCAGGAACGGCATCTGGATGTAGAAGTCGCTCGCGCCCACCAGGCGCATGATCCCGGTCTCGCGCCGTCGGTTGAACGCCGCGACGCGCATCGCGTTGGCGATCAGCAGCACCGTGACGAGGATCATCGCGCCGGCGATGATCAGGGCGAGCTGCTGCAGACCGCCGAGCACCTGGAAGAACTTGTCGAGCAGGCTGCGCTGGTCGATGACGTTGTCGATGCCCGGGCGGCCCGCGAAGGCGCTCGCGATGACGTCGTACTTCGTCGGGTCGGCGAGCTTCACGCGGAAGGACTCGGGCAAGGCGTCGGGGCTGGCGTTCT
>JBAXJZ010000687.1:0-2064 GCA_037137595.1 Burkholderiales bacterium
GAGGCGGCGCTCGATCGCTGCTGCGAAGTGCGCGTGCAGCACCCGGTGTCCGACGAGACGCTCTACGCGGATACGGTGATCGACCCGCTCGCGGCCGCGCGGGACCGCCTGGCCTCGCGGGGACTGCTCGGGCGCATCGCCCGCGAGCCGTGCTTGATCGAGCTGTTCTCGGGTCGCGTGGGTCTGGCGGATCTGGACGTCGCGATGGCGCGCGCGTCGATGCTCCGGCGCGTTGCGGGGTCGAGCGCCCGCGCGCTCTGGGTGGTCTCGCCGTTTCGGCCCGGGGTCGTGCTGCGGGCGTGGGCGCTGGTCCCGGGCGTGCGTTGGGGCAAGGGCGTCTACGTCGGACGGGCCCCGCGCGGCCCGCGGGTGATCGTGACCTCGGAGCTCGAGCAAACCCGAGAGACGTTGTTGCTGCGCTTGATGGGTCGCAAGGCCACGTTGCTTCGGGCGATCCGCGACGCCCTCGAGCTGCCGCGCGAGGCGTGGGAGCGGGGGTTCGTGGACCGGCTGCTCTTGCGCGTCGATCGTGATCTGGCAAGGATGGTGGGGGTTTCGCACATCCCGGAGGAGCTCATGCTGCGCTATCAGCAGATCATCAAGGAAGAGCAGGACCGAATCGTCGAAGCCGAAGCTCGCGGACGTGCGCTCGGAGAGGCGCAGGGACGCGCGCTCGGAGAGGCGCAGGGACGTGCGCTCGGAGAGGCGCAGGGACGCGCGCTCGGGGAGGCCCAGGGACGTGCGCTCGGGGAGGCGCAGGGACGGGCGCTCGGAGAGGCGATCGGGGCGGTGCAGGGAGAGGCCAACGCGCTGCGGTCCGTGCTGCATGCGCGGGGGTTCATCGTGACACCAGAATTCGAGCGGCGGATCGCTGCGTGCCGCGATCTCTCCACGCTCCGGGGGTGGATCGTCGCGGCCGTGACCGCGCCCTCGATCGAGCGGGTCTTCGCTCGCTGACCGTCGCGCGCGGGCCCTCGTCGCGCCCTCCGCGCGCGTCGGACCTCCGTCCTGTCCCACGCTCGAGATGGGCCCGCGGGACCTCCATGCGGGCCTTAGAGCGCGTCCCGAAACAGTTTATGATATTATGTCTACCATGCCCGCACCTGCTTCGATAGATCTTCGGCAGCGACTGGTTGATGCGTACGAAGCCGGCGACGGATCGCTACGTGAGCTCGCTGAGGAATTTCGCGTTCATTTCAATACGGCGTGGAACTGGGTCCAGCGCTATCGGGCAACCGGCAGCGTGGCTCCCCGTACCGGGACTCCGGGTCCCAAGCCGAAGATCGATGCTGCCGGGAAGGAGATCCTGCGGGAGGAGGTCCGCGCCCAGCCCGACGCCACGCTCGTCGAGTTGGCGGCACGCTTCAAGGCCCGAACGGGCATTTCCGTGAGCGACACGACGGTCTGCGATGCGCTCCAAGCGATGGATCTGCCGCGAAAAAAAAGTCGACGCATGCGAGCGAACAACACCGTTCCGACGTCACGCTCCAGCGGGCGGCCTTCGCCATCGCGCAAACGTTGATCAACCCCCAGGACGTGGTGGTGATCGACGAGGCGGGGTTCAACGTGTCGATGGCTCGCACGCACGGGCGGGCTCCCTCCGGGGAGCGCGTGGTGGCCGACGCGCCGGTCAACCACGGCCAAAACATCACGGTCATCGGCGCCGTGACGACCCGAACAGTGCTCGGGACGCTCATGTTTCCTGGCAGCACCGACGGCCCGGCCTTCCTGGCGTTCGTCGAGCACGTGCTGGTGCCCAAGCTGCGCCCCGGCCAGATCGTGATCTGGGACAACCTCGGCGCCCATCGAATGGCCTCGGTGAAAGCCGCGGTCGAAGCGGCGGGCGCCTTCGTCTGCCAGCTCCCCCCATACTCGCCGGACTTCTCTCCCATCGAGATGGCTTGGTCGAAGATCAAGACGTTGGTGCGGTCGGCCGCCGCTCGAACGCGCGAAGCGCTCGTCGATGCTGTGGCGGCCGCGCTCGCGAGAGTGACGAGTTCCGATCTCACCGCTTGGTTTCGGCACTGCGGATTTTATCACAAAACATTTAGGGAGACGCTCTAG
>JBAXJZ010000688.1:0-2064 GCA_037137595.1 Burkholderiales bacterium
CGCGCAGCCCGCCGCGACCAGCGGCGCGGCGGCGAGCGCGGCGACGGCGCGGCGGCGGGCGGGATCGGGCGTCATGGCGGCGATCGGGGCGTCGGGGGGTGGCCCGATCCTACGCCCGGACACGGCGAGCGGGAACCGGCGCTCGTCCGCGGCGCCGGACCATTTACATGCGGTGACCGGTTCGAGAGGTCGGCGCCGGCCGCCCTCACGCGTCTGTCACTTCTGCTTGAGGATCCAGTCGGCGAGCCGCTTCGCGTCGGCCTCCTCCAGTGGGTACGTCTTGGTCGCCTGCGGCGGCATCGCGCGGTCGGCGCCCCAGTGCTCGGCGCCGCCCGCGAGGATCTTCTTCGCGACGCGTTCGTGCGCGTCGGACAGGGGCCGGTAGTACTTCGCGACCTGCCGGAAGGACGGTCCCCAGACCTCCTTGTCGACGGCGTGGCATTCGAGGCAGCCGCGCTCGCCGGCGAGCTGCCGACCGGCGGAGGCGGAGGCCGCGGAGGCGGGGATCGCGGCGGCGAGGGTCGCGGCGGCGAGAACCGGGATCACGAAGGACTTCATGTCAGCGCTCCTGTGGACGGGCCGATGCCGCGGGGGATCGCGGTCGAGCCCGGGAGCGTCGATGGTCGGTGCGGCCGGCGGGCGCACGGTTGATCCGGCGCAACCCCGGCCGCGAGCGCGGCCGGGTCCGACACGCCGACGCGGCGCGCTACGCTCGGGCCCGGCCCGGCGCGTGCGCGTCGGCCCGCCGCATCCGCCGCGCCGCGCGGACCAGCAGCCGCTCGACGTCGTCGACGTAGGTGAACACCGCCGGCACCACCAGCAGCGACAGCAGCGTGGAGGTCACCAGGCCGCCGATCACCGCGATCGCCATCGGCGAGCGGAAGCTCGGGTCGGCGCCCCAGCCCATCGCGATCGGCATCATGCCGGCGCCCATCGCGATCGTCGTCATCACGATCGGGCGCGCCCGCTTGTGGCAGGCGTCGACCAGCGCGTCGAAGCGGCTCATGCCGTCGCGGCGCGCGACGATCGCGTACTCCACCAGCAGGATCGAGTTCTTCGTGACGATGCCCATCAGCATCAGCAGGCCGATCAGCGAGGGCATCGAGAAGCTCTTGCCGGTGACGAGCAGCAGCACGAAGGCGCCGCCGATCGACAGCGGCAGCGCCGCGAGGATGGTGACCGGCTGCAGGAAGTCGCGGAACAGCAGCACCAGCACCATGTAGATGCACAGCACGCCGATGCCCATCGCGAGGCCGAAGCTCGCGAAGAGCGCCTGCATCTCCTGCGCGTCGCCGAGCTCGGCGAGCCGCACGCCGGGCGGCAGGGCGCCGAGCGAGGGCAGCTTCATCGCCTCGGCGTAGACCTCGCCGAGCTGGCGGCCGGCGAGCTCGACCTCGAGCGTCACGTTGCGGCTGCGGTTCAGGCGGTCGATCTGCGCGGGGCCGCTGTCGATGCTCACGTCGGCGACGTTGCCGACCATCACCGGGCCGTGGCGGCCGGGAACGGTCAGGCGCTCGATCGCGGCGAGGTCCGCGCGGACCGCGTCGGGCAGCTTCACGCGGATGGGCACCTGGCGCTCGGAGAGGTTGAGCTTGGGCAGGCCGACGTCGTAGTCGCCGGCGGTGGCCACGCGCACGGTCTCGCCGAGGCTCGACGCGGTGACGCCGAGGTCGGCCGCACGCGCGAAGTCCGGACGCACGACGATCTCGGGGCGCACGAGGGTCGCGCTCGAGGTCACGTTGCCGATGCCCTGCAGGGTGCGCAGGTCGCGCTCGACGGCGCGTGCGCCCTCGGCGAGCGCCACCGGGTCCTCGCTGCGAAGCACCAGCTGCATCTTCACGCCGGTGTCCTGCGGGCCGACGGTCATCCGCACGCCGGGCACATCCGCCAGCCGCGCGCGCAGGCCGATCTCCACCTCCTGCTGGGTGCGGGCGCGCTCGGTGCGGTGCGACAGCAGCACGGTCAGCACCGCCTTGCGGGCCTCGGGCGCCGCGCCCACCGCGAACACGTCGCCGCTCGCGCCGCCGCCCACCGAGCTGAAGACGCGCTTCACGTCAGGATCGG
>JBAXJZ010000689.1:0-2063 GCA_037137595.1 Burkholderiales bacterium
AGTGGAAGGCCGGCATGCCGTCTCGCTGCACGTCGGGCAGGCAGGCGAGCGCGGTGCAGTGCGGCGCGTGGGCGTGCACCACCGCGCCGATGTCGTCGCGGGCGGCGTACAGGTCGTGGTGGAAGCGCCATTCCGACGACGGCCGCCGGCGGCCGTCGGGCACCGGGTCGGCCGCGCCGGGCGCGCGGGCGACGATCGGCATCCAGACCACGTCGTCGAGGCCGCAGCGGTCGTAGGGCAGCGCGCTCGGCGTGACCAGCATGCCTTCGGCGCCTCCGCGGTGCCAGCGCAACGAGACGTTGCCGGCGCTGCCGTGGTTCAGCCCGTGCGGCCCCATCGCGCGCGCGGTGTCGAGCACCGCGGCGCGGGCCGCGTCCTCGGTCTCGAAGGGTCCGTCGGGCAGGCTGCTCACGTCACGGGCCTCGGCGCAGCGGGAATGCGGCGCTCGAGCGCCTCGGGGTCGTCGAGCGAGCGCCGGACCGTGTCGCGGTCGGCGGGCAGCGCCCGGCTCGCTTCCAGCTCCATCGAGACCTCTCGTCAGTCAGGTCGGCGATTGTAGGCCCGCGCGTCCCGCCCGACCGGGTCAGCGGATCGGGATCTCGACGATTGCCTTCAGCGTCCAGCGGTCGGTGGCCGCGTTCAGGCCGCGGCCCAGGCCGATGTTCAGCCCCCAGCCGCGGCCGAGCTCGAGGTCGGCCACCGCGTAGAGCGTGCGGCCCTGCTCGGGGCCGGGATCGAAGCGCTGCAGGCGGCCGAGGTCGGCATAGGCCTCGGCGCCGAGCGACACGCCCTCGGCGACCGCGTGCGTGACCTTCGCCGACGGGCTGAAGAACGGGCCGCCGCCACGGTAGCCGGGCGACAGGTCCCAGCCCAGCACCGGGTTCACGGCGGCGAGCCAGTCGCGGCCGCGCCAGCCGAGGATCGGTCGCAGTTCGAGGCCGGTGCGCGAGGCCTCGAAGCGCGCGCCCACGCGCGACAGCTCCACGTTGAGGCCGGCGAAGGGCCCGGTGCCGTCATCGCCGGGCCGCAGCGGCAGCCACTTCGCCCGAAGCTTCGGGCCGGCGAAGTGCCAGCCGCCGTCGGCGTCGCGCAGCAGCGGCAGGTACAGGCCGACGTCGACGTCCTTCGCCAGGCCCCACGAGAACTCGGGGGTCACGCGCAGCGTGCCCTTGGGCACGAACTCGCCGGGATAGTCGGGGGTGCGGCGTCCGCTCGGCGTGGTGTTCACGTGCAGCTCGAGGCCGCGTTCGCCGGGTGCGTCGAGCGCGTCGTCGTAGACCTGGATCTCGTCGGACAACGCGGCCTCGGCGGGATCCGCCAGGGTCAGCGAACCGGCGTGCACGGCGGCGACGGCGAGCGCGGCGACCCGCGACGCCCACCGCCGCACGGACGTCATCGCGCGCGCCCCGGCGCGAACGGCGCGAGGCCGAGCAGCCCGGCCTCGCTGGCCGCGCAGACGCCGTGCTCGGTGACCAGCGCGTCGACGAGCCGTGCCGGCGTCACGTCGAACGCGGGGTTGAGCGCACCGACCCCCTCGGGCACCACGCGCACCTCGTGCAGCGCGCCGTCGGCGCCGCGTCCGGTCAGGTGGGTCACCTCCCGCGGGTCGCGGTGCTCGATCGGGATGGCCGCGCCGTCGGGCACCGCGAGGTCCACGGTGGGCGTCGGGCAGGCGACCCAGAACGGCACGCCCGCGTCGCGCGCGGCGAGCGCCTTCAGGTAGGTGCCGACCTTGTTCGCGACATCGCCGTTGCGCGCCACCCGGTCGCAGCCGACGATCGCCGCGTCGACGCGGCCCTCGCGCATCAACTGGCCGCCGGCGTTGTCGGCGATCACCGTGCACGGCACGCCGGCGTCGGCGAGCTCCCAGGCGGTGAGGCTCGCGCCCTGGTTGCGCGGCCGCGTCTCGTCGACCCACACGTGCAGCGGCACGCCGGCGGCGTGCAGCGCGTAGATCGGCGCGAGCGCGGTGCCGTGCGCGACCGCGGCGAGGCGGCCGGCGTTGCAGTGGGTCAGCACCTGCAGCGGCGCGGCGGCGTCGACCGGGCGGCCCGCGGCCGCGC
>JBAXJZ010000690.1:0-2062 GCA_037137595.1 Burkholderiales bacterium
GCCGATCGAGAAGGTCGTGCAGTCGCCGACCGCCACGCCGTCGTGGCCCCAGCCCGGAGGCAGGTAGAGCATGTCGCCGGGCTCGAGCACCCACTCCTCGGTGGGCTCGAATCGCGCGAGCAGCTTGAGCGGCACGCCGGCCACCAGGCTCGCGTCGCCCGGCGGCGCGATCCGCCAGCGGCGCCGGCCCTGGGCCTGCAGCAGGAAGACGTCGTACTGGTCGACGTGCGGACCGACGCCGCCGCCGTCGGTCGCGAAGCTGATCATCAGGTCGTCGACGCGGGCGTCGGGCACGAAGCGGAAGCGCGACAGCAGCGCGTGGACCGCGTCGTCGTGCAGGTCCACGCCCTGCACGAGCAGCGTCCAGCCCGGCGTGCGGCGCGCAGGCAGCCGATCGAACGGTCCGTGCGCGACCGTCGGCCTGCCGGTGGTCGCACCGCGGATCAGCCGCGACTCGACGTCGTCGCGGGCGGCGAGGGCGAAGAGTCCGGCCGGGTCGATCGGCGGCACGAAACCGGGGAACGCGCCGCGCACGAGCAGCGGCGCGCGCTGCCAGTGACGGCGCATGAACTGGTGTACGCTCAGGCCGCCTATCGCGTCGAGAAGGTCCATCGGGGCAGTCGTCATGCAGATCCGGGAAAACGTGTGGGTCACCGTCCGCTATCGTCTCTACGACTCGCAGGGCGAGGCCATCGAGGAAGGCGAGCGCGAGTGGACGTACCTGCACGGCGGGTACGGCGCGGTGTTCCCGAAGGTCGAGGCCGCGCTCGCCGGCCGTGACGTCGGCGACGCGACCACCCTCTACCTCGAGCCCGAGGACACCTTCGGCGACTACGACGCGTCGCTGCTGCGGATCGCGCCGCGCGAGCGCTTCCCGGCGGACCTCGAGGCCGGCATGACCTTCGAGAGCGTGCCCGGCGAGGCGCCGGACGGCGAACTCTACACCGTCACCGACTTCACCGAGGACACCGTCGTCCTCGACGGCAACCACCCGCTCGCCGGCATGGCGCTGCGCTTCGAGCTCGAGGTGGACGACGTGCGCGAGGCGACCGACGAGGAGGTCGAGGCCGAGCGCGTGCGCACCGGGCGCTGAGTCCGCGGACTCAGCCGCGCGGGCCCGAGGGCACCTCGCGCACGCCGATCCGGAAGCCGCGCTCGAGTTCGGCGTCGTGCTCGATCCGCACCCACTGCGAGCTGAACGGCCAGCCGAAGGACTCGACGCGCGTCACGTGCGCATGGGGCCGGCCCGCGGCGTCGCGCAGCGGCCGGTCGACGCGGAAGCGGTGCGAGTCGCCGTGCAGCAGCAGGATCGGTCGCGGGAAGGCATCGGCGACCTCGCGCAGCACCGCGATCCAGTCGCGGAAGCCCGAGCGGGCCGAGGGCTGCCAGTCCGGGTTGGCGTGGAAGGCGATCACGAGCGCGGCGGCACGCTCGCGCTGGGCCAGCCGCAGCGTGTCGAGGACCCAGGCGCGGTTGGCCGCGGCGCGCACGGCGAAGGCCTCGGCGGCGCCGGCGTAGCCCTTGCGGCCGTTGTCGCTGCCCACCACGTGCGCGGCGACGCAGCGGACCTCGCCCATCCGCCAGCGGACGTTCTCCGGCTGGCCCGGCTGGCGCTCGAAGGCGAGCTCGGCGATCGTCGCCGGACCGCCCGGACCCAGCGGGCCGGGGCGCGACCAGGCCGCGCGCCGCAGCGCGTCGAGGCGCTCCAGCGGTTCGGCCGGGGGATCGCCCTTCGGGCAGTCGGTCCATTCGTTGTCCCCGGGCAGCAGCACCAGCGGGTGGGCGCTGCGCTCGAGCAGGCCGATGCGGCGGGTCAGCAGCGCATCGTCGCAGCCCTCGCTGCTCGACTTGATGTCGCCGATGTGGAGCACGAAGGCGAGCGGCTCGGTGTCCAGCGCCGCGAGCATGGCGGCCAGCCGCGCCTCGTCGGTGCGGCCGTAGGGCAGGTCGCCGATCAGCGCGAACGCGGTCCGCGAACCCGTCCGGGCCGCGGGCACGGCGGGCGGGACGGCGGCCGCGCCGCGGGACGTGCCGCCCGCGCAGCCCGAGACCGGCCAGGCGG
>JBAXJZ010000691.1:0-2057 GCA_037137595.1 Burkholderiales bacterium
CGGGTGCCCGCGACGAGGACATTGCTGACATCTGCGGCGTCGAGACGCGGACGAACCGCAAGTGGCGCAAGCACCAGCCGGGCACGATCCGCGTCAACGGTGATCGCGTCGTGCTCGCCGCGCAGCTCATCTACGACCTACGCGGGACGATCACGGCCCCGGGCATTGCGCGCTGGTTCCGGCGCCCTCGCCATCAGCTCGATGGGCGAACGCCGCTCGACCTGATGAACGAGAACATCGACAAGGCCGCCGGACCGCTCCGCGATCTCTCACGGAGCGCCCGTGGCCAGCTCGCGACCTGACCCAGACGCAGCAGCCATACCGATCGTGGCGTATCGGCAGTGCACCCCAGGCATGGAGCCCCTCTGGTCTGCCCCGCTCGCCTTCGTCCAGCCCACACAACCGCCCGCGCGATGGAACAGCCGCGGCGAACTCGCCCAGTACGCGGCGCAGCAGGTCGACGCGGCTTGGGCAGAGCTGATCCGCCAGGAGGATCTCTCAGCACACGACACCGCGTACTACCGGCGATCCATCTGGATGCTGCAGATCACAGAGCCACGCATCGCAGACCTCAGCACCTTCGACCGCGCCGCACACTGCGGCATCGATCCGGCCATCCTGGTCGACGATGACCACACGAGGTGCCACGCCCTTCGCGCGGAACTCGAGTCCGCAGGGTTCACTGGCGTGTTGGCACCGAGCGCCGCGCTGCCGGACGCGACCAGCATCACGCTCTTCGGTCCCCGCACCGCCGCCGCCCCGCACGAACGCATCCCCGAGCGCCTACGCGGCGTCTACGTCGAAGCCTCGCTGATCGCAGAGGAGGCTCTCGTTCCCGCACGGCTCCTCACGTCGACCCGTCGGCATGGCGACGACCACGCAGCGTTCGAGGCGTGGCGAACATCGGTGTCCTGAAGTCAGGACATCAGTCCCGAAACGAGCATGCCTCGTAGCGGCAATGCGGAAGATGACCGGGATCGAACGGGAGCCCGGCTTTCGCTGATGTCGCGCTACGGCGCGACGGCTCCGCCCGAGTGCGCGCGGGGCACCAACCGATACTCCACGCGATACCCCAGCGCGTCCGCGAGGCGATCGATGGTCGACAGACGCGCATCGGCTGCCTTCGTCTCCAGTCGTGCCAATGCGGACTGACTCGTGGACATCAGCGCCGCGATCTCGGTCTGCGACCGAGCCTGCTCCTGACGCTTCTCGGCAAGCTCGCGCAGGAGCGCTCGCCGGCGCTTGGCGCTCTCGTAGAGCGCGATGAAGTGCGGATCGGCTGCCGCGTACTCGGCCACCATCTGGTCGAGGTCGTCTGGCTGGGATTTGGCATCGGGAGTCACCATGGTTCTCGCAGACTATATCTTATTTGATATAGGTGAGACCGCCGCGCCGTTACGACGCCGAATCAGCTCAGGGCGTACGCGCCAAGTGCGCACTTCTGACGCCCGCCCTGCGGGCGTACGTCATTAGTACGCACTTTTCACGCCCGCCTTGCGGTCGGGAGAGCGCCTAGCGATCGAGTTCGCGCTCGAGCGTGCTCAGCAGCTCGGCGACGGCACGCTCTACGCGATCGTTGTGCACGACGTGGTCGAAGCGGAGTTTGTCCTTGCTCTGCTCCTCGGCGATCTGCAGGCGGCGGTCGATCTCGTCCAAGCCTTCCGTCTGGCGGCTGATCAGGCGGCGACGCAACTCGGCGAGGTCGGTGTCGATGAAGATCAGGCACGCGTCGGGGCGGGCCTCCTTGATCACCAAGCTGCCATCGACCTCGAGTTCGAGGATCACGTTCGCGCCCTGGCTGAGCAGGCGGTCGACCTCGCTCTTGAGGGTGCCGTAGTGATTGCCGGCGAACTCGACCCACTCGACGAAGTCGTCCTCATCGACCTTGGCGAGGAACTTGTCGGTGCTGAGGAAGAAGTACTCGCGGCCCTCCTCCTCGCCTGGGCGCATGGGGCGCGTTGTGGCGCTCGTCGCGACCTGCGCGATGTCGGGGCGCTGCTCGAGGACGCCGCGGATGAGTGTGCCCTTGCCGGCACCCGAGGGGCCGGAGATCACGA
>JBAXJZ010000692.1:0-2054 GCA_037137595.1 Burkholderiales bacterium
CACGCGGTGTTCGACGACCGCCGGCAGGGCGGCGAGTTCCGGATCGACGCCGAGGCGCTGGTCGGCGCCGACGGCGTGCTGTCGGCAGTGCGCGCGACGCTGCGCCCCGACGAGGGGCCGCCGCGAGGCTCGGGCATCCTCATGTACCGCGGGCTCACCTGGGCGAAGCCGATGCTGGATGGCCGCACGATGGTCATCGCGGGCACGCACGAGCACAAGGTGGTCCTCTATCCGGTGCGCGCGCCGCGCCGCGACGGGCTGCAGCTGCTGAACTGGGTGGCAGAGACCGGCCAGCGCTTCGGCACGGCCGAGGTCGCGGGCTTCGGCGACTGGAACCGGCCGACGGACCGCGCGACGGTCGCCGAATGCTTCGCCGACGCGCGTTTCGATTTCGTCGACGTGCCCGCGATCGTGCGTGCGTCGGAGGTCTGCCTGTCGTACCCGATGGTCGACCGCGACCCGATCGATGCCTGGGTCGACGGCCGCGTCGCGCTGATGGGCGACGCCGCGCATCCGATGTACCCGATCGGCGCGAACGGATCGTCGCAGGCGCTGCTCGACGCCGAGGCGCTCGCCGAATGCGTGGCCGCGTCGCCGCGCGACCTGCCGGGCGCGCTCGCCGCGTTCCAGGCGCGCCGGCTCGACGCCGCGAACGCGGTCGTGCTCGCGAACCGCGGGCGCGGTCCCGAGAAGCTGCTGCAGCTCGCCGAGGAGCGCCTCGCGGCACGCGTGCCGGCGGACGGCGCGCCGCTGCTCGACGCCGCGACGATCGACGCGGTCACGCTCGGCTACCGGCGCACGGCGGGGTTCGAACGCGAGGCGCTCGAGGCCATGGCCGACCGGCCGAGGCTGTGGCCGCCGCGCTGAACGGCGGCGCCTCCCGTCGACGGGCACGCGATCCGTCGGCGGTCCGCGCCGACCGGCCTGCCGGGGGCGCCTCTCCCGGATCGTGGGACCCGGGCGCCGACGCGACGCGGTTCCGCGGCCTGCATCGCGACGGTGCGCAGGCCCGCCGCGGCGTACCATCCGCCGCACCAACAGGGAGACATCGATGATCCGCAGACGCCTCCTCGCCGCGTGCGCCGCCACCGGCCTGGCCGCCGTGCTCGCCGCGCCGACGCTCGCCATCGCGCAGACCGACTGGCCCACCAAGCCGATCAAGCTGATCGTCCCGTTCCCGCCGGGCGGCACGAGCGACATCCTGGGCCGCATGGTGGCCGACGAACTCTCGAAGGTCCTGAAGCAGCCGATCGTCGTCGAGAACCTCGGCGGCGCGGGCGGCGTGATCGGCACCGAGCGCGGTGCGCGCGCGACGCCCGACGGCTACACGCTCGTGCAGACCGGCGTGGGCCAGAGCGCGGTCGCGCACGGCCTCGATGCGAACCTGAAGTACGACTCCAACACCGACTTCATCCACATCGGCCAGGTCCATTCGGGCCCGAACGTGCTGGTGGTGAACCCGGCGACGCCGTTCCGCACGGTGAAGGACGTGGTCGACTTCGCGCGGAAGAACCCCGGCAAGCTCGACTACGGCTTCACGCACGCGGCCTCCGGCCACATGGCGATGGAACTGTTCAAGCAGACCGCGTGCGCGGCCGCCGGCGGCAAGGCCGGGGCCTGCCAGCCGCTCGCGATGGTGGGGATCCCGTACCGTGGCGGCGGCCCGATGATGACCGCGATCCTCGGCAACGAGATCCCGATGATGTTCATCAACCAGGACGTCGCGCTGCCGCACGTGAAGAGCGGCAAGCTGCGTGCGATCGCGGTCAGCAGCCTGCAGCGCAACGGCCTGTACCCCGACGTGCCGACGCTGGCCGAATCGGGCTACCCGGGCTTCGAGGCGCTGTCGTGGTCGGGGCTCTCGGTGCCCAAGGGCACGCCCGAGCCGATCGTCGCGAAGCTCGAGGCGGCGATGAGGGAGGTGATGGGCTCGGCCGCGGTGAAGCAGCGGCTGGAGTCCAACGGGTTCGTCGTGCCGCCGCAGGGGCGCCAGCACTACACCGAGTTCGTCCGCGCGGAGAAGGAGCGCTGGACGAAGGTGATCCGCACACCCG
>JBAXJZ010000693.1:0-2041 GCA_037137595.1 Burkholderiales bacterium
GCCGTCGCACCGCGCCGCGCCGGCGCCCGGCCCGCGCCCCGCACGCTCGACGCGCAGGCGCCGGCCGCGGACGACGGCGCCCCGCTGCGCGACTTCTCGCAGTCGCTGCCGATGCTGCTGCTGCGCGGCCACCAGGCGGTGATGGCGCAGTTCCGTCCGCTGCTGCGCGCACACGGCATCACCGAGCAGCAGTGGCGCGTGCTGCGTGCGCTGTCTTCGGTCGAGGAGGCGCGGATCACCCGGCTCGCCGCGATGACGCTGATCAGCAAGCCGAGCCTGTCCCGGCTGCTGCCGGCGCTGGAGGCGCGCGGCCTGATCCGGCGCGGGCCCGCGGCCGACGACCTGCGCGGCGCGAGCATCCGGATCGCGCGCGGCGGGCGGGCGCTGCTGCGCACGGTGGGGCCGCATTCGGAGGCGCGCTACCGCGCGATCGGCGAGCGCCTGGGCGAGGACGCGATGGCGATGCTCTACGAGGTGCTGCCGCGGCTGGCCCGCGCGCTGGAACGCGAGCCGGTCGTCGCCCGCGCGGCGCGGGCCCCCCGGACCCGGCCGGCGCCGCGCGATCGCGCCTGATCGCGGCCGCGGACCCGACCCGCGCCCACCATCCGCGCGTCAGCCGCGCGGATGGTGGGCCGCGTGCAGCGTCTTCAGCCGTTCGCGCGCGACGTGGGTGTAGATCTGCGTGGTGGAGATGTCGGCGTGCCCGAGCAGCAGCTGCACCACGCGCAGGTCGGCGCCGTGGTTCAGCAGGTGGGTGGCGAAGGCGTGGCGCAGCGTGTGCGGCGACAGCGGCGCGTCGATGGCGGCCGTGCGCGCGTGCCGCTTGATCAGCGTCCAGAACATCTGCCGCGTCATCGGCGCGGCGCGCGCGGTGACGAAGAGCGCGTCGGCCGGCCGGCCGGCGAGGAGCCCGGGGCGCCCGTCGCGCAGCCAGCGCTCGATCCACGACCGCGCCTCTTCCCCCAGCGGCACCAGCCGCTCCTTGTCGCCCTTGCCGATCACCCGCAGCACGCCCTCGACCAGCCCGACCTCGACGGTCTTCAGCAGCACCAGCTCCGAGACCCGCAGGCCGGTCGCGTAGAGGGTCTCCAGCATCGCCCGGTCACGCAGCCCGAGCGGCGTGTCGACGTCGGGCGCGGCGAGCAGCGCCTCGACCTGCGCCTCCGACAGCGCCTTCGGGAAACGCGGCGGACGCCGCGCCGGGGCCATCCGCAGCGTGGGGTCGTCGCTGCGGTGGCGCTCGCGCAGCAGCCAGCGGTAGAAGCGTCGGAACGCGGCGAGCCGCCGGTTGGCGCTGGTCGCGCGGGTGACCGCGTGCTCGGCAGCGACATAGGCGAGCAGGTCAGCCTCGCCCGCGGCGCGCAGCGCGACGCCGCGCGTGCCGAGCCAGACAGCGCAGCGCGCGAGGTCCGACTCGTAGGCGTCGCGGCTGCGTTCGGCGAGACCGTCCTCGAGCCACAGCGCGTCGACGAACGCACGCAGCAGCGCGCGGTCGGTCGCGTCGGGCGGCATCGCCGCGCGCTCGCCGCGGCCGGACGCGGACCGGGCGCGCGCACGCGGGGAGGTCGGGGGCACGGGGGCTCTGCTATCGTGGCGGCGCCCGATTATGGCCGATCGCCGCGCGCCGCCCGCCCACGGCGCGGCGGGGCGCCCCCCGCCGATGGACACGCTGCTGCTGCTGCTCCCCGACCTCGCGCTGATCGCCACCGGCGCGCTGCTCGCGCGCGGCTTCGGCTGGGGCGACGAGGTCTGGGCCGGGCTCGAGCGGCTGGTCTACCTGGTGCTCTTCCCGGCGCTGCTGTTCACCTCGATCGTCCGCAACCGGATCGACCCGGTGCAGGCCGCGCCGTTCGCGCTGGCGGTGCTCGCGGTGCTGGCGCTCGGCATCGTGCTCGGGCGGCTGGGGCGGCGCTGGTGGGATCCGGAGCCGCGCCGCTTCGCGAGCGCCGTGCAGTGTGCGTTCCGCTTCAACTCCTACGTCGCGCTCGCGCTGTCGCAGCGGCTGGGCGGCGAGGCCGGCGTCGCGCTGTGCGCGGTGGTC
>JBAXJZ010000694.1:0-2040 GCA_037137595.1 Burkholderiales bacterium
GGTCGTGATCCGACCGAACCGTATAATCCGCCGCCTTCCCCGACCACTTTCACGTTCCGCCGAGAACGGGAAGGACGCACGACCCATGGGCCTCCGCCGACACGCCCCGATCGCCGCCGCGCTCACGCTCGCGATCCTCGCCGCCACCCCCGCCTCCGACGCCCTCGCGAACAAGCCGAAGGCGCCCGCGCCGGCGGCCCCCGCGCCGTCGGGCGCGGCCACCGCGCCCACGCCGGCCACCCAGGGCCTGGCGCTGCAGGGCGCGCCGCAGATCGCCGCGAAGTCCTGGCTGCTGGTCGACGTGACCACCGGCCAGCTGCTCGCCGCGAGCGACCCGGACATGCGTGTCGAGCCGGCCTCGCTCACCAAGCTGATGACCGCCTACCTGGTCTTCAACGCGATCAAGGAGAAGAAGCTCTCGCCCGACCTGCGCCCGCCGGTCTCGCCGGTCGCCTGGAAGGCGATCGGCTCGCGGATGTTCGTCGACCCGGCCAAGCCGGCCACCATCGACGAGCTGCTGCGCGGGCTGATCATCCAGTCGGGCAACGACGCCGCGATCATCCTCGCCGAGGCGCTCGGCGGCAGCGAGCAGGCCTTCGCCACGCAGATGAACCGCGAGGCGCAGCGCCTGGGCATGAAGAACTCCAACTTCACCAACGCGTCGGGCCTGCCGGACGCGCAGCACTACTCCACCGCCCGCGACCTCGCGATCCTCGCGTCGCGGCTGATCGAGGAACACCCGGACTACTACAAGCTCTATTCCGAACGCGACTACACCTACAACGCCATCAAGCAGCCCAACCGCAACCGGCTGCTGTTCATCGACCCCACGGTCGACGGCGTGAAGACCGGCCACACCGACGCGGCCGGCTACTGCCTGATCGCGTCGAGCAGGCGCGAGCAGCCGGGCGCGGGCTTCCAGCGGCGGCTGCTGTCGGTGGTGCTGGGCACGGCCTCGGAGTCGGCGCGCGCGATCGAGTCGCAGAAGCTGCTGAACTACGGCTTCGCGAACTTCGATGTGGTGCGGCTCTACCAGAAGGACCAGGTGGCGGCGTCCTACCAGGTCTGGAAGGGCTCGGCCAACGAGGTCAAGGCGGGCTTCTCCAACAGCGTGCTCGTCACGGTCGCCCGCGGTCAGGGCGATCGCGTGAAGGGCGAGATCGAGCGGATGCAGCCGCTGGTCGCGCCGATCTCGAAGGGCCAGACCATCGGCACGCTGCGCGTGCGGCTCGACGACAAGGTCATCGGCGAATCGCCGCTGGTGGCGCTCGAGGCGGTCGGGCAGGCGGGGTGGTTCGGGCGTGCCTGGGATACGATCCGGCTCTGGTTCAAGTGACGCAGGCCCGGATCCCCGCATGATCGACGCGAGTCCCGAACAGGTCGTCTTTCTGAACGGCGAGTGGACGCCGCTGGCGGAAGCCCGCGTGCCGGTGCTCGACCGCGGCTTCATCTTCGGCGACGGCGTCTACGAGGTGGTGCCGGTCTACGGCCGCGTGCCGTTCCGCTGGGCCGAGCACCACGCGCGGCTGGTCCGCAGCCTGGGCAAGCTGCGCATCGAGGACCCGATGGACGCGGCCGGCTGGGCCGCGCTGGTGGCGGGTCTCGTCGAGCGCCATCCCTGGGACGACCAGTTCGTCTACCTGCAGGTCACGCGCGGCGTGGCGAAGCGGGACCACGCGTTCCCCCGGGGCATCCGGCCCACGGTCTTCGGCATGTCGAGCCCGCTGCCCGCGATCCCGCGCGAGCAGATCGAGCAGGGCGTCGCCGCGGTCACGCTCCCCGACGAGCGCTGGCTGCACTGCGACATCAAGTCGACCTCGCTGCTGGGCAACGTGCTGGCCAAGCAGGCCGCGGTCGAGGCCGGGGCGATGGAGTGCGTGATGTTCCGCGACGACCGCCTCACCGAGGGCTCGTCGGCCAACATCTGGGTGGTCCGCGACGGCCGCGTGCTCGCGCCGCCGCGCGACCGGCTGATCCTCGAGGGGATCCGCTACGGGCTGATCCAGCAGCTGTGCGAGGCCGAGGGCGTGCCCTTCGAGG
>JBAXJZ010000695.1:0-2037 GCA_037137595.1 Burkholderiales bacterium
CTTTCGCGCGGACCTCGACGCCGCCGCACCCGCCCCGCGGCGCGAGCGCGGCGCGTCGGTCGCGGCGGCCTCGATCGTGCGCATCCGCTCGATCGCGGCCATCATCAGGAACAGTGTGGAGCCGAGCGCGAGCTGCGAGAAGCGGTCCCCGAAGGCGTTGGTCGCCATCGCCGCGATCATCATGCCGACCCCGCCGTAGCCCAGGCCGCGCGCGAACGGCGTGCGCGCGTCGCGCTGCAGCTTCCAGGCCGAGAGCAGGAACGAGATCAGCAGGCCGAACAGCAGCGCGACGCCGACCACGCCCTGTTCGGCCGCCACCTTGAGGTAGTAGTTGTGCGTGTCGGTCAGCGTCTCGCCGGCCCGCGCGGTCATGAAGCCGTTGAGCCCGATGCCGAAGACGGGCGACTGCAGGAACAGCATCCGCGCATGTTCCCAGACCTCGACCCGGCCGGCCGCGGACTCCTCGAGCTGCCCGTCCTCGCTCTCGGTCATCGTGATCCGCTCGACGACCGATTCCGGCAGAACGCCCTGCCAGACGATGGCGAGCAGCGCGACCACGCCCAGCATCCACCGGTGGCGCGTCAGGCCGTAGACCGTCATCGCCGCGAGCAGCGCGACGTAGGCGCCGCGCGAATACGAGAACAGCAGCGGATAGAGGCTGCCCACGAACGCGGCCAGGTAGAAGGCGCGACGCAGCGGCTGCCGCTCCATCAGCGCGAGCCCGAGCGCGAACGCGCCGAAGTGCGCGACGAAGGCGCCGAAGTGGTTCGCGTTCATGCCGACGATCCAGAACGGGCCGTTGGCGCGCGAGCCGTAGGAGAACGACGAACCGGCGACGAACGAGTTCAGCTCGCGCTGGACCATGAAGAGCAGCACGCCCACCGAGATCGTGACGAGCACCCGCACCTGCGCCTCGGTCCGCACCGCGTTGTAGGCGGCGACGTAGACGAGCATCAGCAGCACGTAGTTCTTCCAGTCCGCCAGGTAGGGATTCGCCTGCGAGACCGGCGCATCGAGGCCGAACCTCAACGCGCAGTTCCACAGGGACAGGTAGGTGTAGACCCCGATCGCGAGGATCCAGCCGAGCTGCGGCGTTCGCTGCAGTCCGCCCTTGTTGATCATCGCGCCCAGCAGCGAGGCTGCGACGAGCAGGTCCTGCGTGTCCTTGCCGAAGGTGAACTCGTGGGTCGGATACCACAGCGTCGGCAGCGGCGAGAGCACGGCGAAGAGGAAGACCGGCAGTTCCGCGCGCCACAGCATCCCGAGCAGCACGGCGCCCATCACCGCCGCCCAGACGGCGAACGGCAGGACGCCTTCCTTGAGCGCGGCGATCACGGCGCGGCGCCCGCGACGGGACGGGTCCAGCCGGCGAGGAAGGCCTGGACGGCAGATGCGCGGGCGGACAGCCGGGCGCGGTCGCGCGCCGCGTCGTCGGACGCGTCCACCACCAGCCAGGCCAGCGCCGCGTGGTCGCCGCGTCCGGCCAGCGTGCCGCCCAGCGCGGCGAGCTTCGCGGCCGCGCCGCCGGTCGACGGCCGGCCGTCGGCGACGTACCAGGTCCAGCCGCGCAGCGTGCCGCCGGCGCCGCGCAGCACCCATTCGTCCACCGCGAGGCCGTCGCCGGCCGCCGTCGGCGTCGGGCCCAGCGCGACCAGACCGGCCCGCTCGGGCACCAGGCGGTTGCCCTGCGCGACCATCTCGCTGCCCTCGGACTGCGCCGCCCAGTAGCCGAGCGCGAACTCCACGCCGTCCGGCCACCGGCCGCGGACCGCGTCCCGCTGGCCGCCGTAGGCGGGCACCGCGGACGGGCCGACCGCCTCGAAGGGGCCGAGCGTCGCGCGGGCGGCGGCGTCGAATCCGGGACGCGGGGTCGTGTCGAGCGCGCCGTCGGCGAGATGGCGTGCGCCGAGCACGGCGGCCGACATGGCGAGCGCGCCGAGCGCGAGACCGAGCGCCGCGCGGGGGGCGGCATCGCGGGCGGCGTGCGCCGGACCGCCCGCACGGCCCGATCCCCGCGCCGCAGGGGCGCGCACGACC
>JBAXJZ010000696.1:0-2034 GCA_037137595.1 Burkholderiales bacterium
CTCCGCATCGGCCCCGCCCACCCGCCCGGGACCGGCGGCGGCCTCGCCCCCGCCGCCCCGTCCGGCGCCGACGCCGGCGGTCGACGCCATGCCGCATCCCGCCGCCGCGGCGCTGGTCCCCGGCCGCGGCGCCCCGCGACCGATCAGCGAGCTCGACGTCTTCCGGCGGCTCGCGCGCGACGTCTACTGGGAGCAGGACGAACACGGCACGATCACCCGCGTCGACGACGGCGCAGTCGGCTCGCCGCTGCGGCTGCGGATCGGCAACTGCCGGTGGGACGGCGGCGCCGTGCCGCTGGACGCCCCCGACTGGAGCGGCCACCGGCTGGCGATCACCCGCCGCGAGCCCTTCGCCGACCTCGCCTGGGTGTGGGTCGACCCGGCCGGCAGGGTGCGTGTCGCCGTCGACAGCGGCCTGCCTAGGTACGACGCGCAGGGGCGCTTCGTCGGCTACGCCGGCGTCTCGCGCGATGCCGGCGCCGAGACGGTCGCCGAGCGGGCCCGCCGGCTCGCGGTGGCGGCGCTGCTGGCGGCCAGCGAGCCGGTGGTCTGGATCGAGGCCTCACCCGGTCCTGCGGGCGGCTGGCAGGTGATCTGGGCGAACGCGGCGGCCTGCCGGCTCTTCGACCGCACCGAGCGGGAGCTGCGCCAGCTGCCCTGCCGGACGCTGTTCGGCGCCGGCTCGCAGGGCGCGGTGGGCGGCCTGGACGCCGCGCTGCGCGCACGCCGCGAGACCCGCCTGCACGTCGATGTCGCCCGCAAGTACGGCGAGCCGCGCTCGGTCGAACTCCGGCTCGAACCGCTGCCCGGCGAGAGCGCGCTGCGGCCCTGCGCGGCGCTGCTGATGCACGACCGTTCGGCCGACCAGGAGCGGCTGCAGCAGGATGGCCGCGCGATCGAGCGGCTGCGCAGCAAGATGCGCGAGCGCAGCCTCGAGCTCGAGGTGACGGCCAAGGAACTCGAGTCGTTCACCTACACCGTCTCGCACGACCTGCGCGCGCCGATCCGCGTCGTCGAGGGCTTCGCGCGGATCCTGCAGGAGGACTACGGCGACCGGCTCGACCGCGTCGGCCACGACCACCTGCAGCGCATCCTGTCCGCGGCCACCCGCATGACGCAGATGATCGACGCGCTGCTCGGGCTGTCGCGGCTGTCGGGTCAGCCGGTCGTGCCCGAGCAGGTCGACCTCTCGCGGCTCGCCGACACCATCGCCGAGGAACTGCGCGGCGCCGAGCCCGAGCGGTCCGCATCGGTGCGCGTGCAGCCGGGCATGCTCGTCGAGGGCGACCGCACGCTGCTGCGGGTGATGCTCGAGAACCTGCTCGGCAACGCGTGGAAGTACACGTCGCGCAGGCCCGACGCGCAGATCGAGTTCTCGGTCAGCGGACTCGGCCCGGACGCGGTCTACTGCGTGTCGGACAACGGCGAGGGCTTCGACATGCGCTTCGCCGACCGGCTGTTCGGCGTGTTCCAGCGGCTGCACAGCGCAACCGAGTTCCCCGGCACCGGGGTCGGCCTCGCGACGGTCCAGCGGATCGTCCGTCGCCACGGCGGCCGCGTCTGGGCCGAGTCCGAGCCCGGCCGCGGCAGCCGCTTCTACTTCACGCTGTGGGAGAAGGCGGCCCGCTGAGCAGCGTGACCGCGGTGACGATCTCGGCGGCGATCGCGGACTCGCTGCGGCCGTGCGCGATCGCGAGCTGGCCGAGCAGCCGCCGCGCGGCGGTGGGCCCGAGCCGGTGGCGCTCCATCAGCACGCCGACGGCCACGGCCTCGGGCGGCAGTTCGGCGGCCGCGCCGCGCGTGCGCTCGATCAGGTCGACCGCGATGCCGAAGGCGTCGGACGGCGGCGGCGCGATGTCGGCGGGTGCCTCGGTTTCGTCGAGCGGGGCGGGCGGGTCGGTGCGCACCCCCGAGCGCGCGAGCGCGGACTCCACCGCCGGAACGATCTGCCGGACGTCGAGCGGCTTGACGAGGTAGGCGAGCGCGCCGAACTCCACCGCCTGGCGAACGATCCGTTCGTCGTTGAACGCCGAC
>JBAXJZ010000697.1:0-2031 GCA_037137595.1 Burkholderiales bacterium
GCGGGCGATGCGGCGACGCGCGCCGCGGTGGCGGCCGCGGTGCGGGAGGCGGACGCACGCCGGGCCGCGCTGCGTGCGTGGTCGATCGAGGACCTGCGTGTGATGGCGCGCCGCCGGCTGCCGCGCGCGATCTTCGACACCTTCGACGGCGGCGCCGAGGACGAGACCACGCTGCGCGACAACCGCGCGGCCTTCGCGCGCCGGCGGCTGATGCCGCGGGTGCTGGTGGACGTCGCGACGGTGGACCCGTCGACCCGGCTGCTGGGCGCGCCGTCGGCGCTGCCGATCGCGGTGGGCCCGACGGGCGCGGCCGGCTTCGGCTGGCACGGCGCCGACACGATGATCGCGCGCGCGGCGGCGAACGCCGGCATCCCCTATTCGCTGTCCACCTCGGCCACCGCGTCGATCGAGCAGATCGCCGAGCGGGCCGGCGGCCGGCTCTGGTTCCAGGCCTACATCATCAAGGACCGCTCGTTCACCTTCCGGCTGATCGAGCGCGCGCGCGTCGCCGGCTACGAGGCGGTGATGATCACCGTCGACCTGCCGGTGGGCGGCAAGCGCGAGAAGGACTTCCGCAACGACATGTCGATCCCGTTCCGCTACACGCCGCGGAACGTGCTGGACTTCGCGCGGCATCCGGGCTGGTCGCTGCGGATGCTCGCGAAGGGCGTGCCGGTGATGGAGAACCTGCGCGGCATCACGCCCGCGGCCACGAACGCGAAGGGCATCGTCTCCACCGCGGGCCGCAACTACGACCCGTCGTTCGACTGGGACGGGCTGCGGTCGATCCGCGACGCGTGGCCGCGCACGCTGATCGTCAAGGGCATCGTGCGGCCCGACGACGCCGAGCGCGCGGTGGCGATGGGGGTGGACGCGATCGTCGTCTCGAACCACGGCGGCCGCCAGCTCGACGGCGGCATCGCGACGCTCGACGCGCTGCCCGGCGTGCTCGGCGCGGTGCGCGGCCGTGCGAGCGTGCTGGTGGACGGCGGCATCCGGCGCGGCGCCGACGTGGTGAAGGCGCTGGCGATGGGCGCCGAGGGCGTGCTGGTGGGCCGCGCGACGCTGTTCGGCGCCTGCGCGGCCGGCCAGGCGGGCGCGCTGCGCGCGCTGGAGATCCTGCAGGACGAGGTCGTCCGCACGATGCGCCTGTGCGGCGCGCGGACGGTCGCCGAGATCGGTCCCGACCTGCTGTCCGCCCCGCTGCCGGTCGATCTCGACCGCTTGGTCACAGAATGACCTGAAAGTCCGAGTGGCGCGCTCGGGATGGCTTCCGTCGGGCCGGGGACAGGTGCACCCTGAATGTTTTGACGGGAAACACCATGGCCAAGGTCGGCGACGTGCTCGCGCAGAAGGAAGACACCCTCTATCACGTGGGCCCCAAGGACACCGTCCTGACGGCGCTGCAGATGATGCGGGAGCGCAAGATCCGTGCGGTGGTCGTGCTGGAGGACAGCCGCCTCGTCGGCATCATCGCCGAGCGCGACTGCGCGCTGAAGGTGCTGCTGCCGGGCCTGGACGCGGCGAAGACCACGGTCGAGCAGGTGATGACGCACGACGTGGTCACCGTGACCCCCTCGACCACGCTCGAGCGCTGCATGGTCGAGATGACGACGCGCAGCATCCGTCACCTGCCGGTGCTGCAGGGACAGCGCGTGATCGGGATGATCTCGGTGGGGGACGTGGTCAAGGAGACGATGCGTCAGCAGACGCTGCACATCGGCTACCTCGAGAGCTACATCAAGGGGCACGGCGTCCCGTACCAGTGACCCGGCGCGGCCCGCGGGCCGCGTGAGGTTCAGCCGGCGGTCGCGCGCCCCGTCGCGGCCGCCCCGACCGTGCCGAGGGTGCCCGCCACGGCCAGCACGTACCACAGCGGAAGCGTGCTGCCCGCGGCCTCGAGCATCGCCGCCGCGGTCGCCACCAGGCCGCCCGCGGCGCCGAGCGCCAGCACCAGCAGCGCGATCGAGATCGCCAGCAGCGGTCTCCGCAGCGCCGCCGACCGCGCGCCGGTGGCGAGCAGCGCGAACC
>JBAXJZ010000698.1:0-2031 GCA_037137595.1 Burkholderiales bacterium
GCGATCCCGCCGCCCTGCCCGACGACGCCACCCTCGCCGCGTGGCGACGCGACGGCGCGGTGGTGCTGCGCGGCGTCCTCGGTCCCGACGAACTCGCCACGCTCGAGCGCGGCATCGAGGCGAACCTCGCGTCGCCCTCGCCGCTCGGGCTGGTGGCCAGCCTTCCCGACGACCCGGGCCGGTTCGTCGAGGACTTCTGCTGCTGGACGCGCATCCCCGAGTACGCGGCGATCCTGCGCGACTCGGCGCTGCCGGCGATCGCCGCGCGGCTGATGGACAGCCGCGGCGTCCGCCTCTACCACGACCACCTGCTGGTGAAGGAGCCGGGCACCCGGCAACCGACGCCGTGGCACCAGGACCAGCCCTACTACAACGTCGACGGTCGGCAGAACGTGAGCTTCTGGATACCGATCGACCCGGTGCCGCGATCCGCGACCCTGGAATTCCTCGCCGGCTCGCACGACGGCACCTGGTACGTGCCGCGGACCTTCCTCGCGCGCGAGGCGCGCTGGTTCCCCGAGGGCTCGCTGGCCGAGGTCCCCGACATCGACGGCTCGCCGCTGCGCGAACGCGTGATCGGCTGGGCGCTCGAGCCCGGCGATTGCGTGGCCTTCCACATGCTGACGCTGCACGCGTCGGCGGGCACCGGCCCGGGCGCGCGGCGACGGGTCTTCAGCGCCCGCTACCTCGGCGACGACGCGCGGCACGCGCCGCGTCCGTGGCGGACCTCGCCGCCGTTCGAGGGGCTGGCCGATCGGCTGCCCGCCGGCGCGCCGATGGACGACCCGCTGTTCCCCGGCGTCTGGCCGCGCGGCTGAAGCGGCCCCGCGCGCGGAGCCGGCCGCGCCGCCTCAGGCCAGCTCGCGCAGCGTCGCGAGCGGCGGCGTGTCGACGACGCGTCGCAACCCCAGCCAGCCGGCGAGCATCGACAGCGCGGCCCCGGCGGCGACCGCCACCGGCACCGCGAGCCAGCGCGGCTCGAACTCGAAGCGGAACACCTGGCCGGCGAGCACGGCGCCGATCGCGATCGCCCCGAGCGAGGCGAGCAGGCCCGCGAGCGCGCCGGTCGCCCCGAGCTCGACGAGCTGCGCGTTGCGCAGCTGCGCGCGCGACGCCCCGAGCGCCCGCATCAGCCCCGCCTCGCGGATCCGCTCGTCGCGTGAACTCGCGAGCGCCGCATAGAGCACGACCACGCCCGCCGCGAGCGTGAAGACGAACAGGAACTGCACGGCGCGGACCACGTGGTCGAGGATCTCGCGCACCTGCCGCACGATCGCCGTGGTGTCGAACACGGTGAGGTTCGGAAAACGCGCGAGCAGCGGACCCAGCGCCCCGGGTCGCGCATCGGGCACGTGGAAGGCGGTGATCCAGCTCTGCGGCCGCGACTCGAGCGCGGCCGGCGACAGGATCATGAAGAAGTTCACCTGCAGCGAATCCCAGGCGACGCGACGCGTGCCGCTGACGGTCGCCTCCACCGGCTCGCCGGCGACGTCGAAGGTCAGCCGGTCGCCGAGCGCGAGCCCCAGCGTGCGCGCGATGCCGGCCTCCACCGAGACCTCGGGCCGGGCAGGATCCAGCCAACGGCCCGCCGCGACCTGGTTGTACGGCTGCATCGCGCTCATGTACGACAGGTTCATCTCGCGATCGACCATGCGCTTCGCGCGGTCGTCCTCGAGCTTCGTCGGGTCGATCTCGCGGCCGTTCACCGCGACCAGCCGGCCGCGGATCATCGGGTACAGCGCGTTGCCCGCGATGCCGGCCTCGCGCAGCATCGTCGCCACCTCGTCGCGCTGCTCGGGCTGGATGTTGATGACGAAGCGGTTCGGCGCGTCGGGCGGGCTCGCACGCTGCCAGCTGTCGAGCAGGTCGCCGCGGGTCACGGTGAGCAGCATCAGCGCCATCAGGCCGACCGACAGCGCGGCGGTCTGCGCGATCGACGCGCCCTGGCGGCGGCTCCACGACGCGAGCGCGACGCGCAGCGCGGCGCCGCCCCGCCCGGCGACGTGCCGCAGGGGCGCGAGCAGCCGGATC
>JBAXJZ010000699.1:0-2025 GCA_037137595.1 Burkholderiales bacterium
GAGCGACGCGGCGAGCGCGTCGACCGCGGCGCGGCGCGGCGGCGGCACGGCCTCGAGGTCGTAGAGCGCGACGTCGTCGGTGGTGGTGTCGTGCAGCGCCGCGACGAACCAGGTGTCGGCGGGGATCGCGACGCCGCGCCCGGCGAGCCGCTGGCGCACCGCCGGCGCGTTGAGCAGGCCCGCGAGCACGCGGGCGTTGACCTCGCCCGTCTGGCCGCCGCAGGCGCCGCAGTCCAGGCCCGCGGCGTGCGGGTTGTTGACGCTGCGGCTGCCGTGGCCGGCAAGCATCACCAGCGGCGCGAAGCCCGCGACGAGGCCCATGGTGCGCAGCACGCCGTGCACGAGCTCGGCCGCCGCGTCGGCGTCGGCGTCGAGCTGCGCCCAGCGCGGCGCGGGCAGCGGCGTGCCCTCGGGCCAGCCGGTCCGTTCGAGCGCCGCGGGCGCCTCGGTCCGCGTGCGGCCGTCGGCGAGCAGCTTCGCGCCGTAGAGCAGGCCGCAGGCTTCGACGAAGCCGAACGCCGTCGAACCGTCGGCACGCCAGTCGGCCCAGCGACGCAACCGGCCCAGCAGGCCGCGACGCCGCGCGACGGCCCGAGCGAGCGGCACGCCCTCGCCCTCGTCGCCGCCAGCCTCGATCACCGTCGCGGCCGGCGCGAGCAGGCCCGGGAGCTGCGGCCGCTCGAGCCCGGCCCCCAGGGGCCGATAGGCGATCGGCAGCCCGAAGAACCCGGCGAAGCCGCGGGTGGCGATCGCGGGCGCCACCGACTCCAGCGCGCGCCGGAAGACCTCCGAACGCACGACGATGCAGAACACCGCCTGGACCTCGGGCTCGGGCGCGGCGGGCGCGTCCTTGGGGGCCGCGGCCAACGCCGCGGCCAGCGGCACGCGGTAGGCGAGCTCGGCCGCGTGCTGGAGCAGCCAGTCGACGCGCCGCGCGGTGTGCAGCGCGTCGATCGCCGCGTCGACCCGCCCCCAGGCGAACACCCACGCCGGATCGATCGATCCGGCCGGCGCGTCATCGTGCAGCAGCCACTCCCAGGCGGCCAGTACCGCGAGCAGCTCGACGATCCGGTCGTCGTCGCCGCCGGCGAGCCGGGCCTGCCAGCGCTCGTGCGCGCACCACGCGGCCCAGCCGCCCAGGCGTTCGAGCAGCGCGCCGAGGTAGGCCGCGTGGGCGTGTCCGGGCAGACCGAGGCGCTCGAGCACCGCGGCGATCGCGGCGGTCGGATCCTCGGGCAGCTCGGCGACCCGGTCCGCGGCGGATGCGCGGCCGCGGGTCCAGGGCAGGCCGCGGTCGCGCGCGATCTGCGCCCGCCAGCTCGGCCACAGACCCGCCTCGGCGATCCGCCACGACGACTGGCCGACGTCGAAGACCGCGGCGCAGTGCTGGCCGACCTGCGCCGTGACGAGCTCCGACCAGCGCTGCGCGACACCGGAGACCGGCTTCGCGTCGCGCAGATCGGCCACGCACGGCGGCCGCGCCGGCGGGGTCGGCGCGCCGTCGAGCGCGGCGACCAGCGCGGCGAGCGGCACGTCCGAGCCGGTGTGCGCGATCGCCGCGGCGAGGTGGGCGTGCGTCAGCGTGCCGTCGGCGAAGCGGGCGCGGAACCAGGCGCGCGGCATCGTGAGCCGCGTGCCGGCGATCACCCCGAGCGTGGCGTCGGCGGCCTCGATGCGCTCGCCGACGCGGCCCCACCAGGGGTTGACCGCGATGAAGCGATCGAGCGGCCAGGTGGGCGCGATCCGCGCGCAGGCGTGGGCGACGGCCTCGGCGATCCGGGCGTCGGCGGCGAAGGGGGCGACGGGGGCGTTCATGACCGGGCTCCTGCGGCGAGGGTGGAACGGACCTGCGGCGCGCGGACCGCGGCCGGCGGCGTGGCCGGCGCGGCGGGCGAGGGCGGCGGCCAGAGGCGGAACATCAGCCGGCTCGCGTGCTCGTCGAGGAAGAAGCCGCCGTAGCACCACGGCCACAGGCGCGCGGCGAGCGCGCCGCGCCGTGCGAGGCGGATCGCGGCGCGCAGTGCG
>JBAXJZ010000700.1:0-2014 GCA_037137595.1 Burkholderiales bacterium
GCCTCACCAGGCCACCGGCAGCGCGTGCACGCCGTAGATCTGCATGTCGTCCTTGAAGCGGATCGACTCGACCGGCGCCGCGAGCCGCAGCGTCGGCAGGCGCCGCAGCAGCGCCTCGAAGACGATCCGCAGCTCGATGCGCGCGAGGGTCTGGCCGAGGCACTGGTGGATGCCGAAGCCGAACGCGAGGTGGCGCGCGGCCTCGGGCCGGCCGGGGTCCATCGTGTCGGGGTCGGCGAAGACCGCGGGGTCGCGGTTGGCCGCGCCGAGCAGCAGGAAGAGTCCGTCGCCCGCCTTCACCGTGACGCCACCGATCTCGACATCGACCTTCGCGACCCGACGCGGCGAGAACTGCACCGGACTGATCAGCCGCAGCAGTTCCTCGATCGCGCGCGGCAGGCCCGACGGATCGGCGGCGAGCCTCGCGCGGGCCGCGTCGTCGCGCAGCAGCATCAGCGTGCCCATCGAGACCATGTTGGTCGTCGTGTCGTGGCCCGCCCGCAGGATCATCGCGCCGGTCTCGGCCAGCTCGTCCTCGGTCAGTCGGCCCGCGCGCACGTGGTCGTGCAGCACGCGCGAGATCAGGTCGTCGCCGGGCTCGCGGGCCTTCGCCTCGATCAGCCGGCGCACGTAGTCGGCAAGCTCGCGGGCCTTCGATCGCGCGGTGCCGGCCGTCTGCGTGAGGCCGTGGCGCGCGACCGCGCACTCGATGATGAAGGGCGCGTCCTCGGGCGGCGAGCCGATCAGCTCGGACATCACGAGCGAGGGGAAGGGCACCGCGATCGCCTCGACCAGGTCGGCGGGCGGGCCGGCCGCGACCATCGTGTCGATCAGCCGGTCGGCGATCGCCGCGATGCGCGGTTCGAGCGCGCGCATCCGCGGCACGCTGAACTCGGCGGTGAAGAGGCGCCTCAGCCGGTCGTGCTCGGGGTTGTCCATCCCGACGAACGCCCGTTCGTCCCGATCGACCACCACGCGGGCCTCGGTCACGCGCGGGAAGGCCTCCTGGTCGAAGCGGCCGGAGAACCGCTCGTCGTCGGTGAGGATGGCCCGGACGTGCTCGTGGCGCGTGACCAGCCACGCCGGCCGGCCGTCCCACAGCGTCACGCGATAGAGCGGCGCGTGGTCGCGCGCGGCCGCGTAGAGCGCGGGCGGCGCGAGCGGATCGTCGCGGCGGAACGGGAAGGCCGGACGGTGCGGCAGCGCGGCCTCGGCGGCGTCGGGATCGGATTGCACGGGCGACTCGTGTCGTGGCGCGGGCCGCGGGCCCGCCGTCTCCGGCGCCGAGGATAACCGCGGGCCCGCGGCCGGACCACCCGGCGGCCGCGAATCCGGACGGGGCGGGGCGCCGCCGAGCATCACCCGCAGCGCGTCGATCGAGTCGGCCTCGTCGACGGGCTTGTCGGTCCGCCAGCGCAGCATCCTCGGGAAGCGCACCGCGATGCCCGACTTGTGCCGCGGCGAGCGCGCGATGCCCTCGAAGCCCAGCTCGAACACCAGCGTGGGCGTGACGCTGCGCACCGGTCCGAACTTCTCGACCGTGGTCCGCCGCACGATCGCGTCGACCTGGCGGATCTCCTCGTCGGTCAGCCCCGAGTAGGCCTTCGCGAAGGGCAGCAGCGCGCGCGGCGTGCCGTCGCCCTGCGCCGCGGGCCGGTCCCAGACCGCGAAGGTGTAGTCGGTGTAGAGGCTCGCGCGGCGACCGTGGCCGCGCTGCGCGTAGACCAGCACCGCGTCGACGGTGAACGGGTCGACCTTCCACTTCCACCAGTCGCCGCCGTCGGCCTTCGTGCGGCCGATGCCGTAGGCCGCGCTCGCGCGCTTGAGCATGAAGCCCTCGACGCCGCGCTCGCGCGAGGTCTCGCGCAGCCGCGCGAGGCCCGGCCAGTCGGCGGCCTCGACGCGCGGCGACACCTGCAGGCCCGGCACCGCCGCGTCGGCCACGATCGCCTCGAGCCGCGCGCGCCGCTCGGCCTGCGGCCGGCTTCGCCAGTCCTGCCCCCGCCATTCGAGG
>JBAXJZ010000701.1:0-2010 GCA_037137595.1 Burkholderiales bacterium
GATCGAGCCGATGGTCCTGCACGCAGCGCAGCCAGGAATCGCGGATCACGCGCTCGTGTCGCTGCGCGCCGCGGGCCTCGACGCCCGCCTGGGCGACGTCGAGCACGGTGTCGATGTGCGCGCGCTGGGCAGGCCGCATCGTCGTCTCCTCCGCGCGGCGTGTCCGCGCCGGGAGACGGTCGGCCAATCCGGCGCCGGTGTCAACGATGCCCCGGTGCCGGCCTCGGTGCCGACCGACCGGGGTCGCGGTCAGCGGACCACGCCCGCTCCCACCGTCCGGTGGGTGAGCTCGTCGATGAGGATGAACGACCCGCCGACACGGTGCGCCACGTAGGGCTCGAACGGCAGCGCCTGCTGCACCGTGACCCGCACGCGGCCGATGTCGTTCATCGCGAGCGGTCCGTCGGCCGGCACGCGGGCGAGCGACTCCACGTCGACCCGCTCGGTCGGCGCGGCCAGCGTCGCCCGGACGGTCCGCGTGCCGTGCTTCAGCAGGTACGGCAGTCCCGGCACCTGCGGCTCGCCGTCGAACCAGCAGAGTTCGGCCTCGACCGTCCTCGTCGAGGACGGCGGCCGCCCGGCCGAGGCGAGCACGTCCCCGCGCGAGACGTCGATCTCCGCATCGAGCACCAGCGTCACCGCCTGGTCGGCCCGCGCGACGGACACCTCGCGGTCGAGCCGGACGATCCGCGCGATCCGCGCGCCGGTACCGCCGGTGCCCGCGCCGACGACGACCGCGTCGCCGACGCGCACCTCACCCGACGACACCGTGCCCTGGAACCCGCGGAAGTCCTCGCCGGCCGGCGCGCCCGGCTGGCCCTGGCCGCGCGGCACGCGGACCACGCGCTGGACGGGGAAGCGGAAGGCGGCACCGTCCAGCGCGGCCTGCAGGTCGTGGCGCGACGGCGCGGTCTCGAGCGCCTCGAGCAGCGTGGGGCCGGTGTAGCCGTCGAGGTTCGTGCCGCGCTCGACGACCATGTCGCCCTGCAGCGCCGACACCGGGATCGCGACGACCTCGTCGAAGCCCAGGCCGCCCGCGACCGACGCGAAGCCCGCCTCCAGCTCGCGGAAGCGCTCGAGCGACCAGCCGACGCGGTCCATCTTGTTGACCGCGAGCACGACACGACGGATGCCGACCCAGGCGGACAGCAGCGCGTGGCGACGGGTCTGCGTCTGCAGCCCGCGCTCGGCGTCGACGAGCAGCACGGCGACGTCGGCGGTGCTCGCGGCGGTGACCATGTTGCGGGTGTACTGCGCGTGGCCCGGCGAGTCGGCGATGACGAACTTGCGCGCCGGCGTCGCGAAGTAGCGGTAGGCGACGTCGATGGTGATGCCCTGCTCGCGCTCGGCGATCAGGCCGTCGGTGAGCAGCGACAGGTCGACCTGCGACAGCCCGCGCTTGCGCGAGGCCGCCTCGATCGCGGTCACGTGGTCGGCGAGCAGGCTCTTGCTGTCGTAGAGCAGCCGGCCGATCAGCGTGCTCTTGCCGTCGTCGACGCTGCCGGCGGTGGCGAAGCGCAGCAGCCCGCTGCGCACGGGAAGCCCGGTGCGGTCCATCAGAAGTACCCCTGCCGCTTGCGCAGCTCCATCGCGGCCTCGTTGGCCTGGTCGTCGAGACGCGTGGCGCCGCGCTCGGACAGCCGCGTGACCTCGGTCTCGCGGACGATCGCGTCGAGGTCGGCTGCGTCGGACTCCACGGGCGCCGTGCAGGTGATGTCGCCCACGGTGCGGAAGCGCACGCGCACGCGTTCGACGGCGTCGCCCTCTCGCGGCGGCGTCAGCTCGGTGACCGGCACCAGTGCACCGGCGCGTCGCACCACCTCGCGCTCGTGCGCGAAGTAGATCGACGGCAGCTCGATGCGTTCGCGCCGGATGTAGTGCCAGACGTCGAGTTCGGTCCAGTTCGACAGCGGGAACACGCGGATGTTCTCGCCCGTCGAGATCGTCGCGTTGTAGAGCGACCAGAGCTCGGGCCGCTGGTTCTTCGGATCCCACTGACCGAACTCGTCG
>JBAXJZ010000702.1:0-2005 GCA_037137595.1 Burkholderiales bacterium
CCCTCGAGCGTCGAGCCGCCGCCCTCGGCCGGCACGACGCGCGCCGTCAGGTCCATCGACGCCGACGAGCCGGCGCGGTCGGCGCCGGCGCCGAGCATCCGCAGCGTGCGTGTCTCGGCGTCGAGCCCCAGCACCTCGATCGTGCCGTTGAAGGTCATCGTCGCCGGGCCGACCTTGCTCTTGACCACGCCCTTGTAGTGCGTGTCGTCGTCCTGCTCGGTGATCTGCGCGCCCGGCATGCAGGCGGCCGTCGCGCGGACGTCGGCGAGCACCGCCCACGCCTGCTCGACGGTCGCGGCGACCGGGTACTTCTTGTCCAGTTTGACTTCCATCTCATCCTCGTTCCGCCCGGGGAGCGCCGGACCTCGGCGCCCTCCCGGGAGGATGCACCCGTTACAGGGCCACGCCGCACTTCTTCAGTTGCTGCCACACCCGCCAGCTCGTGTGCGGCATCGTCATCCCGGTCACCCCCAGGTGCGCGAACGCGTCGACCACCGCCGACGTGAAGGTCGGGATCGAGCCCACGTGCGGCGACTCGGCCACGCCCTTGGCGCCGATCGGATGGTGCGGGCTCGGCGTCACGGTGAAGTCGGTCTCCCACTTCGGCGTCTCGACCGCGGTCGGCAGGAAGTAGTCCATCAGCGTGTTGCCGAGCAGGTTGCCCTGCGCGTCGAACGGCATCTGCTGGCCCATCGCCACCGCGAAGCCCTCGGTCAGGCCGCCGTGGATCTGCCCCTCGATGATCATCGGGTTGATCCGCGTGCCGCAGTCGTCGAGCGCGTAGAAGCGGCGCACCCTGGTCTCGCCGGTCGCGCGGTCGATGTCGACCACGCACAGGTAGATGCCGAACGGATAGGTGAAGTTCGGCGGGTCGTAGTAGTGGACCGCCTCGAGCCCCGGCTCCATCCCCGCGGGCACGTTGTTGTACGCGGCCCAGGAGATGTCCTTCATCGTCTTGTGCTTCGACGCATCGCCCTTCACCTGGAAGCGGTCGATCTCCCAGTCGAGGTCGTTCTCGCCGACCTCGAGCAGGTGCGCGGCGATCTTGCGGGCCTTCGCGTGGATCTTGCGCGCGGCCAGCGCGATCGCGGCGCCCGCCACCGGCGTCGAGCGGCTGCCGTAGGTGCCGAGGCCGTAGGGGGCGGTGGAGGTGTCGCCTTCCTCGACCTGGATCACCTCGCTCGGGATGCCGAGCTCGGTCGCGATGATCTGCGCATAGGTCGTCTGGTGGCCCTGGCCCTGCGTGATCGTGCCCATCCGCGCGATCGCGCTGCCGGTCGGATGCACGCGGATCTCGCAGCTGTCGAACATGCCGACGCCGAGGATGTCGCACATCTTGCTCGGACCCGCGCCGACCACCTCGGTGAAGGTCACCAGGCCGATGCCCATCAGCGTCGGGCAGGTCGGGTCCGCCCGCTTGGCCGCCTGCTCGGCGCGCAGCGCCGGGTAGTCGACCGCGTCGAGCACCTTCTTCAGCGCGGTGTGGTAGTCGCCCGAGTCGTACTCGAAGCCGAACGCGCTGGTGTAGGGGAACTGCTCCTTGCGGATGAAGTTCTTCGCGCGGATCTCGGCCTTGTCCATGCCGAGCTTCTGCGCGAGCACGTCGACCATCCGCTCGATCAGGTAGACCGCCTCGGTGACGCGGAACGAGCAGCGGTAGGCGACGCCGCCGGGCGCCTTGTTGGTGTAGACGCCCTTGACGCTCGCGTGCGCGGCCGGGATGTCGTAGCTGCCCGAGCAGATGTGGAACAGGCCCGCCGGGAACTTGGTCGGGTCGGCGCAGGCGTCGAAGGCGCCGTGGTCGGCGACGACGTTCACGCGCAGGCCGGTGATCTTCCCGTCCTTCGTCGCCGCGATCTCGCCGTCCATGTGGTAGTCGCGGGCGAAGGCGGTCGACGAGATGTTCTCGACGCGGTCCTCGATCCACTTGACCGGCTTGCCGAGCACGATGCTCGCGGCGATCGCGCAGACGTAGCCCGGGTAGACGCCGACCTTGTTGCCGAAG
>JBAXJZ010000703.1:0-2002 GCA_037137595.1 Burkholderiales bacterium
CGCCGCGCCGGCGGGGCCGCGTGCCGGCGGCGCGGCCGCCGCATGCGCGAGAACGGAATCGGGCAGCGCGCTCATCTCAGGCCAGCGCCGCCTCGGGGTCGTCGGCGCTCGCGCGCAGCAGGCTCTCCTGCAGTCGGCGCGCGTGGTCGGCGAAGCGTGCGGACACGCGGAACTCGGGCCCGCGCGGATGCGGCTCGTCGATCTCCACCGTCTCCACGATGCGGCCCGGGCGCGCGGCCATCACCACCACGCGGCTCGACAGGAACACCGCCTCGTGGATCGAATGCGTGACGAAGAGGCAGGTCAGGCGCTGTCGCCGCCACAGGTCGAGCAGGTCCGCGTCGAGCCGGTTGCGGGTGATCTCGTCGAGCGCGCCGAAGGGCTCGTCCATCAGCAGCAGCTGCGGATCGGTCACCAGCCCGCGCGCGATCGACACCCGCATCTGCATGCCGCCCGACAGCTCGCGCGGCCGGTGCGACGCGAAGCGCGCCAGACCGACGAGTTCGAGGGCCGCCGCGACCCGCGCGTCGGCCTCGGCGCGCGGCACGCCGGCAAGGTCCAGCGGCAGCCGCACGTTGGCCTGCACCCGCGCCCAGGGCATCAGCGTGGCCTCCTGGAACACGAAGGACAGCCGCTTCGGCGAGGACGCGAGCTCGGCGACCGGGCGGCGCCACAGCAGCACGCGTCCGTCGGTGGGCTCGATCAGGCCGGCGACCATCCGCAGCAGCGTGCTCTTGCCGCAGCCCGAGGGGCCGAGCAGCGTCACGAACTCGCCGTCGCGGACCGCGAGGTCCACCGGCCGCAGCGCGACCGTGCCGTTCGCGTACGTCTTGTGCGCGGACAGCAGCTCGACCGGCGGCGGGGCGTCGGCCGGCGACGGGTCGGCGGCGTCGGCCATCGCGCTCAGGGCAGGATCCGCAGGTCGCGGACGAACTGCGTGGTGTAGGTCTTCGTGACGTCGACCTTCGACGGATCGAGCAGCTTCGAGGCGACCAGCATGTCGTAGGTCTGCCTGAAGCGCTCGGCCTTCATCGTGCCGATGCCCTGGGTCTTCGCGTCGCCGCCGTCGAGGACCTGCAGCGCCTTCATCCGCTGGATCGCGAACGCGATCTGCTCGTCCTTCATGTTCGGGTTGTCCTTCCTGATTAGCTCGATCGCGGGCGCCGGATCGGCGAAGAAGGACTTCCAGCCCTCGAGCGAGGCCTGCACGAACTTCTGCAGCGCCGCCGGCTTCTCCTTCACCAGCTTCTCGAGCGTGACCATCGTCGTGCCGTAGGGCGGATAGCCGTCGTCGGCGAACAGGAAGAAGTTGACCTTCGCGCCCGCCGACTGCGCGGCGAACGGCTCGGACGACGGATAGCCCTGCTGCGCGAGCCTGCGGTCGGCGAGGAAGGGCTGGATGTTGAAGGTGTAGGGACGCGACTGCGCGTCGGTGTAGCCGTACTTCGCCTTCAGCCACGGCCACCAGCTGCTGTGGCCGGCGGTGGCGACGAGGATGGTGTGGGCCTTCAGGTCCGCGAGCGACTTCACGTCGTCGTGGGTCATCATGCCCTGCAGGTCCTTCTGGAACGAGGTGGCGATCGTCACCGCGGGCACGCCCTGTTCCCAGGCCTTCATGGTCTGGATGTCGTAGCCCATGATCACGTCGGCCTGGCCGGCGGCGAGCAGCTGCAGGCCGTTGACCTGCGGGCCGCCCATTCGGATCGTCACGTCGAGGCCGGCCTTCCGGTACAGGCCGGTCGCGAGCGCCTGGTAGAAGCCGCCGTGCTCGGCCTGCGCGTACCAGCTGGTGAGGAAGGTGAGCTTCTCCTGCGCGGTCGCGGCGAGCGGCGTCAGCGCGATCGCGGCGGCGGCCGCGGCGAGCGCGGCGCGGGTGCGGACGGCGCGCGAGGCGCCCTGAGGTGCGCGGGCCAGCGCGCGGACCAGGGGGGTGTGGACGGGCGACATCGACGGCGGCTCCGGGGGGCGAGGCGCGTCGCGGGGGCGACGCGCGCCGACGGAG
>JBAXJZ010000704.1:0-1993 GCA_037137595.1 Burkholderiales bacterium
GGCCCCGGGCCGCGCGCAGACGGGCGGCTGGCCGCAGCGGCCGGTGCGCCTCGTGGTGCCGTACGCCGCGGGCGGCGGCCCCGATCTGCAGACCCGCAAGCTCGCGCCCGAGCTCGCGCGCGCGCTCGGCGGCAACGTGATCGTCGAGAACAAGGTGGGCGCCGGCGGCATCGTCGCCGGCGAGGTCGTGGCGGCCTCGCCGCCCGACGGCTACGCGGTGCTGCTGGGCAGCAGCACGCACCTCATCAACAAGGCGATGCAGCCGGCGGTGAAGTACGACCCGCTGAGGAGCTTCGACGCGGTGACGCAGACGTCCTCCGGCGGCACGGTGCTCGTGGTGCCCGCCGACGCGCCCTGGCGCAGCGCGAAGGAGCTCGCGGCGGCGGTGAAGGCCAGGCCCTCGGCGTTCAACTACGGCTCGGGGGGCGTGGGCACGGCCGCGCACCTCGTGGGCGGCATCTTCTGCAGGCTGCTCGACCTCGACGCGGTGCACGTCCCCTTCCGCGGCTCGGTCGACATCGTGCCGGGGCTGCTCGGCGCACAGGTGCAGTTCGCGTTCCCGATCTCGTCGACCGCGATGCCGGCGATCGCGCAGGGCAAGGTGCGGCCGCTGGCGGTGAGCGCCGCGCAGCGGATCAGGCCGCTGCCCGACGTGCCGACGCTCAAGGAGCTGTTCGGCTCCGATCTGATGGTGCAGGAGTCGTGGAGCGGGTTCTGGCTGCCCGCGGGCTCGCCGCGCGAGGCGATCGAGAAGCTCTTCGCCGCGGCCCGCGCGTCGCACGAGACCGCGGTGGTCCGCGAGTTCTACGAGAGCAGCGGCACCGAGGTCGCGCTGTCGGCCTCGCCCGCGGCCTTCACCGAGTTCATGCGCGCCGAGATGGACAAGTGGGCCCGGATCGTCCGGCTGGTGGGAGCGACGCCGTCATGAAGCCGATGGAGGGGATGCGGGTCCTGGACCTGTCGCACGTGATCGCGGGGCCGACCTGCGGGCACTACCTCGCGCACTACGGCGCGGACGTGGTGAAGGTCGAGGAGCCGGGCCGCGGCGACGTGCTGCGCACCGGGGGCGGCGGCAGGGCCGCGGTGGACGAGGGCGTGACGGTGGGCTTCGCGACGGTCAACGCCGGCAAGCGCTCGATCGTGCTCGACCTCAAGTCGGCCGAGGGCGTGGCCGCGCTGCTGGCGCTGGCGCGCGACGCCGACGTGTTCATCGAGAACTTCCGGCCCGGCGTGGTGGCGCGGCTCGGGCTGGGCTACGACGCGGTGCGGGCGGTGAACCCGCGGATCGTCTATGCGTCGATCTCCGGGTACGGACAGGAGGGCGACTGGGGGCCGCGCGGCGCCTACGACCACGTGGTGCAGGCCTTCACCGGGATGATGTCGCTGCAGGGCGAGGAGGGGGATCCGCCGGTCAAGGTCGGGTTCCCCGTCATCGACGCGGCGGCGGGCATGATGGCCGCGCAGTCGGTGCTCGCGGCGATGCTGCGGCGCGAGCGTTCGGGCGAGGGCGCGTACCTCGACGTGTCGATGGTGCAGGCGGCCGTCCACCTGATGCTGTCGCCGGCGGTGCAGGCGCGCTTCGAGGACCGCGACCGGCCGCGGGCGGGCAACCGCGGCTTCTCCGGCAGCCCGGGCGCGGCGACCTTCCGCTGCGCCGACGGCTGGATCTCGACCGCGGCGAACACGCCCGCGCAGTTCCGCACGCTGTGCGAGGTGCTCGGCGTGACCGAGGTGCTCGCCGACGACGCGCTGGTGGACGTGGCGGCGCTGTCGCGGGGGGCGGGCTTCGTCGTGCCGCGTGACGGCGCGGCGCTGCACGCGCGGCTGGCGGCGGCCTTCGAGCGGCAGGAGGTCAGCCAGTGGCGCGCCTCGGAGTGGGCAGCCATCCACCACCGGGGGCCCTCCCTGATCTGGGCCGACCGCCTGCTCGTCGTCACCGGCAACACCCGCCCGCTGGCGCTGCTGCCGTCGAGCGGCAATTTCCTTGAGGCGG
>JBAXJZ010000705.1:0-1992 GCA_037137595.1 Burkholderiales bacterium
CGGTCCCGCCCGCCGGCGGCCTCAGCGGCGCGCGGGCGCAGCGGCCCCGACCGGCACGGACGTCTCGCCGGCGGCGGCCGACTCGAAGGTCATCCGCTGCCACTGCGCGAGCGAGCGCTCGACGGCGGCGGCGGTCTGGGCGACGCCCGCCTGCGGCGGCGGCACCTCGACGTCGTAACCGATCGAGTTGAAGATCCGGCCCCACGCGGCCTGCGCGTTCGCATAGGCGATGTGCCGCTGGTATTCCGACAGCAGCGCCCTCGCCTCGTTGCGGACGAGGTCGAGCTCGGTCTCGATCCGCGCGGTGGAGGCGGCGCGGGAGTAGCCGAGCAGCCGCTGGTCGACGCCCGCGCTGATCACCACCTGGTCGTGCTCCGCGACCGCGAGCCCGTAGCGCAGCGTCGCGACGCGGACCTGCGTGAGCACGGCCATCGCCTGCGCCATGCGCCGCGCGTCGTCGACGTCGCGCTGCGCCTCGCCGGCGCGGTTCACCGCGGGGATCGACGCGAGCCGGAACAGGTTCACCGACAGGCGGACGCCGCCGTCGATCCAGGTGTTGTCGAAGAGGAAGCGGTTCGAGTCGTAGCGGCCCGCGAGGTCGATGCCGAGGTTGGGCAGCGTCGAGGCGATCGCGCGGCGGACCTCGTTGGCCGTGATCCGCGTCCGGTAGAACTCCTCCTGGAGCTCGGGCCGGCGCTCCAGCGCGAGCGCCTCGAGCTCGGTGACCCGGCCGGGCGGCGGCGGCAGCGGCGTGTCGCGGCCGTCGGCGAGCAGGAAGTCGGTGCCGGGCGGCAGCGCCATCAGGCCGGCGAGCTCGGACTTCGCGAGCTCGAGCTCCTGGCGGCGGAACTGCAGCAGCAGGATCGCGTCGAACAGCCGGCGCTGCGTGTCGAGGGCCTGCGGCGCCGGGATCACGCCGCGACGCTCGACCTCGCGCGCACGCTCGAGCGCGGCGTTGCTGCGCGCGATCAGCGCGTCGATCCGGCCGGTGAGACGCTGCGCGCCGAGCGCGCGCCAGTAGGCGTTGCGCACGTCGACCATCAGGTTCTGCACGACCTTGCGGCGGCGCTCCTCGGCGACGAGGACCTGGTCGGCGAGCTGCTTGGAGCGGAAATACGAGACGCCGAAGTCCAGGACGTTCCACGAGAACTCGGCGCTCGCGATCCGCCGCGAGCGCTCGGTCGAGGTCTGGTGCAGCGTGCTCTCCACGCCGGTCTCGACGGTCTGGGTGCGCGAACCGTCGCCGGCGCCGCGGGTCGTCCAGCCGGCGTTGGCCAGCATCCGCGGCATCTGGTCGAAGCGGGAGACGTCGAGCTGCCCGGTCGCGAGCGCACCCTCCATCGCCCGGGCGCGCAGGTCGAAGTTGTAGACCAGCGCACGGGCCGCGGCCTCGGGATAGGTGATCGGCCCGCGGACCGGCTCCTGCCGCGTGAACATCGCGTCGAGGTCGGCGGCGGTGCGCGCGGCGCGTTCGTCGCGGGTCGCCGGGGTCGGCGTCGTGCTGCATGCCGACAGTGCGGAGGCGGCGGCGGCCGCGGTGGCGAGCACGACGCGACGGCGGTGGAGCCTCATCGGGCGGTCGATCGCGGACGGGCCGCGGAGGAGCGGGGCATCGGCCTGGTGGGGGCGTCGCCGTGGACGGCGGACGCGACTTCGCAAAGATGTCGGATCATACGGCCTCGCGGACCGAACGGTGGCACCGACGGTGACTTTCGCAGGGCCGCGTCGACATGCGCGACACGGACCGGCCCCGTCGCCGCGGCCCGCGATGCGGCCTTCCCCCACTCGGACTTCCGTGATGCACGCGGATCGCGACACGCTTCGCGGTACCATTCGCGCGCCCGGCGAGGGCACGGTGCCCCGCCGCCACGAACCCATCACTCGCGTCCAACGTGTCGAACGATTCGCCCTCGCAGGCCGCCCGGGCGGCCGCTGCGCGCCCGCGCCGCGCCGCCGTGCCGGTCCGCGCCCGGCTCGTCCCCGCCGCCGTCG
>JBAXJZ010000706.1:0-1979 GCA_037137595.1 Burkholderiales bacterium
CGCGGCCTCGCCGGCCGCGGCTCCGCGCGTCGTCAGGCCGCGCGGACCTTCACGCTGCGCCAGCGGATCGGCGCGCCCGGCGCGTTCTGCGCGAGGTTCGCGAACTGCAGCGCGAACGGTCCGCGGGCGTGTGTCGAATCCCGCGCCATCGCGGTCAGCAGGCCGTTCATCCGCACCGTGATCTCCGGCCCGCGCAGCGTGATCTCCATCGTGTTCCAGCGCCCGCCCGCGCGGTTCGTGATCGGCACCGGCACCGACTGGACGTCGACGATCGCGCCCGTGCCGAAGCGCGGATCCGGCCGCGTGTCCCAGATGTTGACCTCGTAGGCGTTGGCCGCGGTGATCGTCGCCGTGTTCTGGCACCGGACGAAGATCCCGCTGTTGGTCTGCGCCTCCGCCCAGAACTCCGCGCGGATCTCGCAATCCGCGTACGAGGCGCGGGTGACCAGGAAGCCGACGGTCGCGGCACGGTCCGCGACGATCGCGCCGTTCTCCGCCCGCCAGTTCGCGTCGCCGACCCGCTCGAAGTTCTCCAGCCCGTTCGCGCCGTCGATCAGCGTGGTCCAGGCCGCGCCGGCCGGCGTCGCGCAGCCCGCGAGGCCCGCGAGACCGGGCAGTGCGGCGCCACCGGCCGCGAGTCCGAGCGCGCGGATCGTCGCGCGCCGCGTTGCGTCGTTCGTCATCGTCTCCTCCCTGCGGCGACACCGCCGCGTCGGGGGACGATAGCACCGCCTGCACGGCGTCAGCCATCGACGTCGCCATCGGATCGCGCACGGGTGTCGATCGGCGGCGACGGTTCGCCCGGGGACACCGACGGGCCCGCGTCCAGGTCGACGGTGGGCGGCGCATCCGACGGCGCGGCCTCGCGGGTCGCCGCGGCCTCCGCCGCCGCGTCGCCCTCCTCGCCGCCGAACTCGGTCTCGAGCGCCTGCGCGTCGAGTCCCTGCTCGGCGAGCCAGCGCACCATCACCGGCACGTACCCGTGCGTGACGAACACGCGCTCCGCGCCGCTCGCGCCGATCGCCGCCTGCAGGCCGGGCCAGTCCGCGTGGTCCGACAGCACGAAGCCGCGGTCCACCGCGCGGCGCCGGCGCGCGCCCCGCACCGCCATCCAGCCGCTCGCGAACGCGTCGCTCGGATCGGGGAAGCGGCGGATCCAGGTCGAGCCGCCGGCCGAGGGCGGCGCGAGCACCAGTGCGCGACCGAGCTCGCTGCGGTCCTTCACCTCGGTGACGAGCCGCGTGGGCGGCAGCGGCACGCCGGCCGCGCGGTAGGCGCGGTTCAGCGGCTCGACCGCGCCGTGGCAGACGATCGGACCGATCGACGCGTCGACGCCGGCGAGGATCCGCTGCGCCTTGCCGAACGCGTAGCAGTACAGCACGCTCGCGCGCCCCGCGGCCGCGTTCGCGCGCCACCACGCGTCGATGCCTGCGAACACCGCCTTCGACGGCGCCCAGCGGTAGACCGGCAGCCCGAAGGTCGACTCGGTGACGAAGGTGTGGCAGCGCACCGGCTCGAACGCGTCGCAGGTGGGATCGGGCTCGACCTTGTAGTCGCCGCTCACCACCCAGACCTCGCCGCGATGCTCGACGCGGACCTGCGCCGAGCCGAGCACGTGGCCCGCCGGATGCAGCGACACCCGCACGCCGTTCACCTCGAGCGTCTCGCCGTAGCGCAGCGGCGTCAGCGGCAGCGAGGCGCCGAGCCGCGCGCGCAGCACGCCCTCGGCCGGCGCAGCGGCGAGGTAGGCGCCGTGGCCGGGGCGCGCGTGGTCGGCGTGCGCGTGCGTGATCACCGCACGGTGCACGGGGCGCCAGGGATCGACGTAGAAGTCGCCGGCCTCGCACCAGAGGCCCTGCGGACGCAGTTCCAGCAGCATGCCGACATTGTCCGGCCTGACGCGCGGCCCCGCCGGGCGCGGGGGCATCGGGCCGGGCCGGTCGCCCGGACGGCCGGGGCGCCCCCGCGGACGCGGGGCC
>JBAXJZ010000707.1:0-1979 GCA_037137595.1 Burkholderiales bacterium
CGCGGATCTCGCGGTACAGGCTCTCCACGATCGAGCCATTCTTCACGCCGAGCCCGCCGAAGAGCTGCACCGCGCGGTCGATCACCTGCTGCGCCGACTCGGTCGCCACCATCTTCGCCATCGCGGCCTCGCGCGTCTGGCGCTCGCCCGTGCCCTTCGCGACCGCGGTGTCGCGCAGCCACGCGGCCCGGTAGACCAGCAGCATCGACGCATCGATCGCGGTCGCCATGTCCGCGAGCCCCGCCTGCGTGAGCTGGAAGTCGGCCAGCAGGCCGCCGAACATCTTCCGGCCCTGCGCGTGCGCGAGCCCCTCGTCGAGCGCGCGCCGAGCGAACCCGAGCGCGGCCGCCGCGACCGACGACCGGAAGATGTCGAGGTTCGACATCGCGAGCTTGAAGCCGCCGCCGGGCTCGCCGAGCATCGCCGACGCGGGCACGCGGCAGCCGTCGAAGGCGAGGGTGGCGAGCGGATGCGGCGCGACGACGTCGATGCGCTCCGCGATCGACAGCCCGGGCGCGTCGGCGGGCACGACGAAGGCCGAGATCCCGCGCGCGCCCGGCTTGTCCTCGGTGCGCACGAAGGTCACGTAGAAGTCGGCGATGCCGCCGTTGGAGATCCAGGTCTTGCGTCCGTCGATCACCCAATGGTCGCCGTCGCGCCGCGCGCGCGTGGACATCGCGGCGACGTCCGAGCCCGCGTCCGGCTCCGACAGCGCGAACGCGGCGATCGCCTCGCCGCGCGCGACCTTCGGCAGCCACTGCGCGCGCAGCGCGTCGCTGCCGGCGAGCGTGATCGGACCGCTGCCCAGGCCCTGCATCGCGAACGCGAAGTCCGCGAGGCCGTCGTGCCGCGCGAGCGTCTCGCGGACCAGGCACAGCGTGCGCGACTCGAGCACCGGCAGCGCGCCGCCGTGAGAGGCGGGCACCGCGTAGCGCAGCCAGCCCGCGTCGCCGAGCGCGCGGACCCAGGCGCGGCAGGCCGCGTCGGTGTCGTGGTGGTCGATGCCGGCGGCGGTCTTCGCGGCCCAGGCGTCGAGCTCGGCGGCGAAGGCCGCATGGCGCGGCTCGAAGAACGGCAGGTCCAGGTAGCGGCGGTCGCTCATGCGGCGGATCTCCTCGTCGGTCGTCGCGCGGGGCTCAATCGCCCTCGAACACCGGCTTGTGCTTGGCGACGAACGCGCGGTAGGCGCGTTCGAAGTCGTTCGTCTGCATGCAGATCGCCTGGGCCTGCGCCTCGGCCTCGATCGCCTGCTCGACGGTCATCGACCATTCCTGGTGGAGCATGGTCTTGGTGACGCCGTGGGCGAAGGTCGGGCCGTCGGCGAGATCGGCGGCGAGCGTGCGCGCGTCGGCCAGCACCGCGTCCGACGCGACGATCCGGTTGAAGAAGCCCCAGGCGAGTCCCTCGTCCGCGGTCATCGCGCGGCCCGTGTAGAGCAGCTCCGACGCGCGCCCCTGGCCGATGAGCCGCGGCAGGATCGAGCAGGCGCCCATGTCGCAGCCGGCGAGGCCCACGCGGGTGAAGAGGAATGCGGTCCGGGCCGTCGGCGTGCCCAGGCGCAGGTCGCTCGCCATCGCGAGGATGGCGCCGGCGCCGGCGCAGACCCCGTCGATCGCGGCCACGATCGGCTGCGGGCACCGGCGCATCGCGAGCACCAGGTCGCCGGTCATCCGCGTGAATTCGAGCAGCTCGGGCATGTCCATCGCGACCAGCGGCCCGATGATCTCGTGTACGTCGCCGCCCGAGCAGAAGTTGCCGCCGGCACCGGTCAGCACGACGGCCTTCACGTCCTGCGCGTACTGCAGGCCGCGGAACAGGTCGCGCAGCTCGGCGTAGGAATCGAAGGTCAGCGGGTTCTTCCGGTCGGGCCGGTTCAGCGTGACGGTGGCGACCTTGCCGTCGACCTGGAAGCCGACGTGGCGGGGCGAGTAGTCGGCGTAGGTCCGGCGGATCTCTCGGTTCAGGCTCATGGGCGCACC
>JBAXJZ010000708.1:0-1974 GCA_037137595.1 Burkholderiales bacterium
CGAGGTCGCCGCGCAGACCGCCGCGATGTGCGCCTCGATCCCCTGCTGCGAGGACTCGGCGAGGTAGGGCGGCAGCAGCAGCACGCCGTCGGCGCCGAGTCGCTCGGCGGTGCGCGCGGCGTCGACCGCGTCGCGCGTGCCGCCGCCGGCCGACGCGATCAGCGGCAGGCCGCCGACGCGCGCCTCGAGCGCGCTGGCGAGCACCGCCGCGCGCTCCTCGCGGTCGAGGGAGAAGTATTCGCCCGCGCCGCCGGCGATGACGAGCGCGTGCGGGCCGGGGCCGGCCATCCATTCGACCCGCGCCTGGAAGCGGTCGGGCACGAAGCGGCCGTCCTCGGCGAAGTCGGTCAGCGGAAACGCGAGCAGGCCGGGCTCGGCGAGGTGCCGACGCAGGCCGTCGGCGGCGAGCGGTGTGGTCATGGCGATTCCCTTCGGGGGCCGGCCCGCGCGCCGCTGGCGGCGGGCCGGACGGATGTCACTTCAGCCGGCCGGTGCGCTGGTAGAACTCGCGTTCCTTCTCGGCCAGCGCGTTCAGCGCGGCGGTCGGGTTCGGCGAGTCGCGCAGCGACGGGTCGAAGTACACGCCCATCTTCATGTACTCGTCGACCAGCGCCTGATCGCGCGTCGCGGCCTTGACCGCGGCGCCGAGCCAGGCCTTGCGGTCGGCGGGCACGTTCTTCGGCACGACGACGAAGCGCAGCAGCGTCCACTCGTAGTCCTTGCCGTTCAGCGCCTCGTTGAAGGTCGGCAGGTCGGGCAGGTGCCTGACGCGCTGCGCCGACGCGATGCCGAGCAGCCTCACCTTGCCGGCGTCGAGCTGCGCGCGCAGGTCGGCATAGAAGGCGGGCGCGATGTCGATGTTGTTGCCCACCAGCGCGGTGGTCGCCGCGCCGCCGCTCTGGAACGGCACCTTCAGGAACTTCGCGCCGGTGTTGGCCTCGACCTGCTCGATCAGGTAGTCCCACATCGAGCCGGGCACGGTGCCCACGCGGAAGGTGTTCGGCTTGTCCTTCGCCATCTGCACCAGCTGCTGCAGCGACGCGCCCTTGAACGGCCCCTCGGTCCCCACCGCCCAGATCATCGGGTCGCTGTTCAGGTAGCCGATCGGCTCGAGGTCGGTGTGGGTCCAGCGACCCTGCCCGCGCAGCATCGCGTCGCCCCAGACCAGGTTCACCACCATGCCCATGACGCTGCCGTCGGCCGGCGCCTGCGTCGCGAGCCAGGTGTGTCCGACCATGCCGGCGCCGCCGGTGCGGTTGTTGACGAGGATCTTCTCGCCGGTGACCTTCTCCATCGAGCGCGCGAGCAGCCGCGCGGTCAGGTCCGCGCCGCCACCGGCCGGATAGACGACGGTCATCTCCATCGGACCGGACGGGAAGCCGGCCGGCTTCGTCTTCGCGAGATCCTGCGCCGACGCAGGCGAGGCGGCGAACACGCTCGCCGCGGCGACCAGCGCGGCAATCCCGCGCACCGAGTGCATGAACGACATCAGAGGTCTCCTCCGCTAGGGACGTTCTTCCTGGGTTTGAGAACGATCAGCCCGACCAGGACCGCGCTGATCACGCAGATGACGACGGCGATGGGACGCTGCAGGAAGATCATCGGGCCGTCGGGCGACATCACCAGCGACTGCCTCAGCGACTGCTCCATCAGCGGCGCGAGGATGAAGGCGATGACCAGCGGCGCGAAGTCGTAGCGCAGCTTGCGCAGCAGCCAGCCGAGCACGCCGAAGCCCAGCATCACCCACAGGTCGAACACGTTCTTGTTGGCCGAGTAGGTGCCGACCACGCTGAGCAGCAGGACCACCGGGAACAGGTACCGGTACGGCACCTTCAGGAGCTGGACCCAGATCCCGATCATCGGCAGGTTGAGGATCAGCAGGAACACGTTGCCGACGTACATGCTGGCGACGATTCCCCAGAACAGGTCGGGCTGGGTCTGGATGAACATCGGTCCCGGCTGGATGCCCTGGAT
>JBAXJZ010000709.1:0-1969 GCA_037137595.1 Burkholderiales bacterium
GGCGACCTGCGCCGACCGCGCGGCGGCCGGCCGCGGCACGCAACACTCCGCCCCCTGCGACGTGTCGAAGCAGGCCGACATCGAGGCCTGGGTCGCGCAGGCGGCCGGGGCGCGCGGCTGCATCGACGTGCTGGTCAACAACGCGTCGGGCTTCGGCGCGGGCGACACGGAAGAAGGCTGGGCCGCGAGCTTCGACGTCGACGTCAACGCCGTGGTCCGCGCGAGCCGCGCCGCCCTGCCCTGGCTGAAGCAGGCCACCGGCGCGTCGGTGGTCAACGTCTCGTCGATCTCCGCGCTCAAGCCCTCGACCCGCACGCCGGCCTACGGCGCGGCGAAGGCGGCCGTCATCCACTACACGACCAGCCAGGCCGCGCTGTGGGCGCGCCAGGGCATCCGCGCGAACTGCGTGGCGCCCGGCTCGATCGACTTCCCCGGCGGCCTGTGGGAGCAGCGCAAGGCGAGCGACCCCACGCTCCACGAGCGCACCCGCGCGAGCATCCCCTTCGGCCGCTTCGGCGCGCCCGAGGAGGTCGCCGAGGTGGTGCTCTGGCTCGCCTCCGACGCGGCCCGCTGGGTCACCGGCCAGACCATCGCCGTCGACGGCGGGCAGACGCTCGGCGTCTGAGTTGCAGCGCCCCGCGTCACCGCTGCCGGTCGCGCAGATCCGGCGGCTCGTCCTCGGACTGCTGCCGGCCAATTTCCTCGGCGCGATCGACGGCTCGATCCTGCCGGTCGCGCTGCTGACCATCGGCCGCTCGCTCGGCGACGTCTCGCTGATCGCCTGGGTGATGGCCGGCTACCTCGTGGCCGGCACGGTCGCCACGCCCATCTACGGCAAGCTCTCCGACCTGCACGGCCGCCGGAAGATGCTGCTGGTGGCGACCGGCATCGCGGCCGCGGGCTCGCTGGTCTGCGCGCTGTCGGTCTCGATGCCGATGCTGATCGCCGCACGGATCCTGCAGGGCCTGGGCAGCGGCGCGCTGTTCGCGCTGTGCCAGGCGGCCGCCGCCGACGTCGTCCACGGTCCCGAGCGCGGCCGCTGGCAGGGCTATTTCTCGGCGGTCTTCGCCACCGCCGCGCTCGCCGCACCGCTGCTCGGCGGCTACCTGACCGAGCACCTGTCGTGGCGCGCGGTGTTCTGGATCAACCTGCCGATCGCCGCGTTCGCGGCGTGGCGGGTGGCCTCGGTGCTGCCGCCCGTCGACGGACCGGGCCGCGACGCGCGGATCGACTGGCTGGGCGCGGCCCTGCTCGCGGCGGGCCTGGGCGTGGTGCTGGTGGCCTTCGCGCGCGTCGGCCAGGGCGCGGGCTGGTTCGGCACCTCGACCCTGGTGCTCGCGGGCCTCGGCATCGTGCTGCTCGTCGCCTGGTTCTGGCGCGAGAGCGACGCACCCGAGCCGATCGTGCCGACCTCGCTGTTCGCGAACCGGACCGTGCTGTCGTGCTGCGCGGTCAACGGCCTGAACTTCTTCGTGCTGATCGGCAGCACGGTGCTGCTGCCGCTGTCGATGCAGACGATCGGCGGCGCCCGCACCGACGAGGTCGCGCTGCGGCTGGTGGCGCTCACGCTGGCCACGCCCTTCGGCGCGTTCACGGCGGGCCGGCTGATGCTGCGCTGGCCGCACATGGGGTCGATCTCCGGGATCGGCTCGGCGCTCGCCGGGGTCGCGCTGGTCGCCCTGTCGTGGTCGGCGTCGGCGGCCGCGCCCGCGCCGCTGTGGGCGATGGTGCCGCTGGGCTACGGCCTGGGCATGACGCTGCCCTCGGTGCTGGTCGCCGCACAGGGCGCGGTCGGCCCGGCGCTGATCGGCGTGGTCACCGCGCTGGTCTCGTTCTTCCGCTCGCTGGGCGGCGTGATCGGGATCGCGGTGCTGACCTCGCTGGTGCTGGCGGCGACCGGCGGCCGCACGCTCGCCGACGCCGAGCCGGCCCTGCTCGCGGCCGCGTTCTCGAAGGCCTTCGCGGTGGC
>JBAXJZ010000710.1:0-1962 GCA_037137595.1 Burkholderiales bacterium
GTCATCCTTGGGTTGAGTGAAGAATAGGGATCTTGAAAAACCATTTGCATGGACTAAACCGGTCTCGCGGACCAGGAAGGCCTCGCGCGCGAGCGCGGCGGCCGGCACCGTCTCCAGCGCGGCGAACGGGTGGCCGGGCGCGACGATCAGCCCGTGGGGATGGGCAGCGAAGGGCTCGGCGCGGTTCGGCCAGTCCTTGGGCGGCCGGCCCATGATCGACACGTCGATCTCGGAGGCGGACATCGCCGCGACCAGCTCATCGCGGTTGCCCAGGCGCAGCCGCAGCTCGATGCCCGGATGCTCGGCGTGGAACTCGGCGATCAGCCGCGGCAGGAAGTACTTGGCCGAGCTGACCATCCCGATCGTCAGCTTGCCCTGCTCGACGCGGGTGAACCGGGCCATCGCGTCCTCGGCGTCCTTCAGCGTGCCGAGCAGTCTGCGGGTGTATGAGAGGAAGTACTCACCTGCAGTGGAGAGCGCCATTTTCCTGCCCGTCCGGTCGAACAGCGGCAGGCCGACCTGGCTCTCGATCTCCTTCACCTGCATCGACACCGCCGGCGCCGTCAGGTGCAGCGCCTCGGCGGCGCGCTGCACCGACCCGTGCCGCGCGACCTCGGCGAAGACCCGCAACTGCCGGAAGGTGACATTCATGAGTTCAGCTTTTCCTTAATCCGACTATCAGAATGTCTGAATTTACCTGAATCATTGCCCTGCCTACAGTGGGCTCACACCCCCCCTCGGAGCCCCCCGTGAACCAACCCCTCGAAGGCGCGCACATCGCCGGCAGCGAGATCCGGGACGCCAAGACGCGCTACGCGGCCGGCGTCCTCAAGTACCGGCAGATGGGCTACTGGGACGGCGACTACGTCCCCAAGGACACCGACGTGCTGTGCCTGTTCCGGATCACCCCGCAGGAGGGCGTGGACCCGATCGAGGCGGCGGCGGCGGTGGCCGGCGAGTCGAGCACCGCGACCTGGACGGTGGTCTGGACCGACCGGCTGACCGCCTGCGACACCTACCGCGCGAAGGCCTACCGGGTCGAGCCCGCGCCCGGCGCGCCCGGCGTCTGGCTCGCCTGGGTCGCCTACGACCTGGTGCTGTTCGAGGAAGGCTCGATCGCGAACATGACCGCGAGCCTGATCGGCAACGTCTTCAGCTTCAAGCCGCTGAAGGCCTGCCGGCTCGAGGACATCCGGATCCCGGTGGCCTACGTGAAGACCTTCAAGGGTCCGCCGACCGGCCTGGTGGTCGAGCGCGAGCGCCTCGACAAGTTCGGTCGGCCGCTGCTGGGCGCGACCACCAAGCCCAAGCTCGGGCTGTCCGGCCGCAACTACGGCCGCGTGGTCTACGAGGGCCTGAAGGGCGGCCTGGACTTCATGAAGGACGACGAGAACATCAACTCGCAGCCCTTCATGCACTGGCGCGACCGCTTCCTCTACGTGATGGACGCGGTGAACAAGGCCTCGGCGGCGACCGGCGAGGTCAAGGGCTCGTACCTGAACGTGACCGCCGCGACGATGGAGGACATGTACGAGCGTGCCGAGTTCGCCAAGGAACTGGGCTCGGTGATCGTCATGGTGGACCTGGTGATCGGCTGGACCGCGATCCAGTCGATGGCGAACTGGGCGCGGAAGAACGACATGATCCTGCACATGCATCGTGCGGGCCACGGCACCTACACGCGGCAGAAGTCGCACGGCGTGAGCTTCCGCGTGATCGCCAAGTGGCTGCGGCTCGCCGGCTGCGATCACCTGCACACCGGCACCGCGGTGGGCAAGCTCGAGGGCGACCCGATGACGGTGCAGGGCTACTACAACGTCTGCCGCGACGCGATCACGAAGCAGGACCTGACCCGCGGCCTGTGGTTCGAGCAGGACTGGGCGGACCTGAAGAAGGTCATGCCGGTGGCCTCGGGCGGCATCCACGCCGGCCAGATGCACCAGCTGATCGACCTGTTCGGCG
>JBAXJZ010000711.1:0-1962 GCA_037137595.1 Burkholderiales bacterium
GGCCACCGCGTCGCGCAGCGCGGGCGGCTCGAGCACCTCGACCGACGGTCCGTGCTTGAGCACCTCCATCATCAGCTCGCGCGGGTCGTTGTAGGGCAGCTCCAGCACCCAGCGGCGCGCGTCGTCGAAGCGGCCGCGCTGCTGCGGATGCCAGACCTCGGCCGACACCCAGCGCGCGCGCTCGGCCTCGAAGCGCAGCGTGGCCCAGGTGACCTCCCGGCCCGAGAAGATGCCGTAGCCGCTCTCCATCACCTCGGCGAGCGCCGCGCGCTCCACCTCGCGCGCGGCCGCCTCCAGCGGCTCGGCGCCGACCACCGCGTCGATCGCGAAGCTGCGGATGTCGCGCCGCAGGTGGCACCAGGCGACCATGTACCAGTTCTCGCGGTAGAAGACGAGCTGCTGCGGCGAGACCTCGCGTTCGGTGGTCTCGTCGGACTGGCGCGAGTAGTGCGAGAGCTTCAGCCGTCGGCGACGCAGCGTCGCGGACGCCACGGTCTCGAAGTGGCGCACCGTCATCCGCCGCCGCGCGGCGGTGACGATACGCACCCGCCGCTCGACCTCCTCGGCGCTGTGGTCGGCGCTGCCCAGCAGCGCGCGCAGCCGCGCCTGCAGCGGCTTGACCTGCGCGCCGAGCAGGCCCGGCTGCAGCTCGGCGAGCAGCTGCTGCATCATCAGCAGCGCGTGCGCCTCGGACGCGTTGAACCACAGCCCGGGCAGCGCGAACGCGGGGCCGCCCGAGGGCTGCGTGTAGCGGTAGCCGCCCTCGAAACGGTCCCACTCGATCGGCGCGTTCAGCCGGTCGCGCATGTACTCGAGATCGCGCTTGAAGGTGGCGCGCGAGACGTCGAGCGACTCGAGGAAGCGCTCGATGGGGACCGCGCGGCCGGACTGCAGCAGCTGGTCGATCTGGTAGAAGCGTTCGGTGCGGTCCATGGTCAGGCGGCCTCGGGCCGCGCGGCCGCGTCGGTATCCGGGGGCCCGCGGCGCAGCTCGGTCACCGAGCAGGCGCCGGGCGGCAGCACGCGCCGCGCGAGCTCGACCAGATGGGCGTGATGGGTGAAGTAGACGACCTGGTTGCGGGTGCCCAGCTCGGCGAGCGCCTGCAGCGTGCGGGCCGCGCGGTCGTCGTCGAAGGTCATCAGCACGTCGTCGAGCAGCAGCGGCACGGGCGGCGCCGACGCGAGCCGCACGTCCAGCGCCGCCATCCGCAGCGCGAGGAACAGCTGGTCGGCCGTGCCTTCGCTCAGCCGCTCGACCGCGAGCGCGGTGCCGTCGTCGCGCACCGCGAGCAGGATCTGCAGGTCGCCGGCCCAATCGGGCCGCAGCGCCACCCACCGCCCGCCGGTGATCCGCGAGAACCAGGCCGAGGCCGACGCGAGCAGCGGGCCCTGCGCGCGCTGCGCGTGCCGCTGCACCGCGCGGTCGAGCAGCTCGCGGGCGAGCCGCAGCCGCGCGACGTCGACGGCGAGACGGCCGGACGCGGCGAGACGGTCGCGCACCGCCTCCGCCGCGACGGCAGCCGCCGCGTCGCCGTTGACCGCCTCGAACGCGGAGTGCGCGAGCGTGCGCCGCTCGACGGCGGCGCGGCGCGTCGACTCGGCCTCGTCGATCGACGTGCGCAGCGCGTCGCGTTCGGACTCCAGCCGCACCGGGTCGGCGTCGGCGAGCTCGGCCAGCATCGCGTCGTGCGCCGCGCCGGTGGTCTCCCGGATCGTCGCCTCGATCGATGCGGCCTCGCGCTCGGCCGCGGCGCGCTCGGCGCTCGCGGTCACCGCCGCGCGCAGCGCGGCGTCGTCGGCCGCGCCGGCGAGCAGGCGCAACTCGACGAGCGCGGCGAGCGCGTCGGTGCGCCGCCGGTTCTCGGTGTCGGTCGTGGCGTCGAGCGTCGTGCGCTCGCCCTGCATCAGCGCACGCGACTCGCGGTCGGCGCGCGCGGCGGTGAGCCGGGCATCGGCCGCCGCG
>JBAXJZ010000712.1:0-1958 GCA_037137595.1 Burkholderiales bacterium
ACCGGCCGCGTGCTGCCGCTCGCCTTCGCCGTGGCCTACGTCGTGCTGCTGGTCGCGAGCCCCGCGGCCGAGGGCGGCGGCTTCGGCTCGATCGCCCAGGTCCGTGCGCTCTTCGCGGTGGACCACGCGCTCACCGCCGGCTGGCTGCACTACCTCGCGTTCGACCTGTTCGTCGGCACCTGGATCGCACGCCGCGCGGGCGAGCTCGGCCTGCCGCACTGGGCGATCGTGCCGGTGCTGGGCCTGACCTTCCTGTTCGGGCCGGCCGGGCTGCTGGCGTTCTTCGTGCTACGGGCGGCGCTGCGGCCCGCGTCGCTGCACGTCGCGACCGCGGGAGCCGCGCGATGAGCGCCGCCGCGACCGCGCTGCCGCGCGCGCCCCGACGCGGCCCCTTCGCCGAGCTCGTCTCGCGCGAGCCCACCCTCGCCTGGTTCGGCCTGCTGATGCTCGCGGCGATGGTGCCCGCGGCGATCGCCGCGGGTGTCGACGAGCGGACGCTGCGCGAGGCGAACATCTGGATCAAGCCGCTCAAGTTCCTCTTCTCGGTGGGCGTGTTCGCCTGGACCACCGCGTGGTTCGTCGGCCTGCTGCCCGAGGCGCGACGCCGCGCGTGGCCGGTGCGCATCGTGGTGGCGACAGTGGTGGCCTGCGGCGGCTTCGAGATCGCCTACATCGCGCTGCAGGCCGCGCTCGGCCAGGGCTCGCACTACAACGTGGGCGATCCGCTGCACGCGGCGCTCTACGGGCTGATGGCGGTGGCCGCCATCGCGCTCACCGCCACCCAGGGCGTGCTCGCGGTGGAGGTGGCGCGCCACGGCACGGCGGCGCGCGGCACCGCGTGGCGCGATGCGCTGGTGGTCGGCCTGATGCTGTCGGCGGTGCTCGGCATCGTGTCCGGGATGATGCTCGGCGGCCGCCAGCCGCCCTCCGGCGGCCTGCCGGTGATCGGCTGGAGCGCGGCCGGCGACCTGCGGCCCGCGCACTTCGTCGGCCTGCACGCGCACCAGCTGCTGCCGCTCGCGGGGTGGGCGCTGCACCGGCTGTGGCCGGGTCCGGCGCGCGGTGCACGTGCGGCGTTCGCGGTCCTGGCGGGGGCCTATGTCGCGGGGTGGGTGGTGCTGATGGCGGCCGGCCTGTCGCGCTGAGGCGGGCGCGCGGAAGGTGAAGAAGTCACAGAAGCGCGGGCAATAGGCACCGCCCGCGGAACGGCGTGATTCGTAGCCTGTGTGCAGTGCAACAGCACCTGCCACGGAGCCCGCGATGAACCCGAATCCCGCCCTTGTCCATGATGCCGAAGGCCCCCTCCCCGCCGCGCTGCTGAGGCAGCTGGTGGACGCGCTGGACTTCGGCGCGATGCTGCTCGAGCCCTGCGGCCGCATCCGCTGGGCGAACCGTCCGGCGCGCCAGGCGCTGTCGCTGGGCGACGTGCTCGGCGTGACCGAGGGCCGCCTGTCGATGCACGGCCCGCAGCAGCAGCGGGCGCTGGTCCGCGCGCTCGCCGAGGCGGCCGGCGGCGGCGTGCGGATGCTGTGCCTGGGCGGCGGCGTGCCGAGCACCAAGCTCGGGCTCGCGCCCTGGGGCGTCGACGAGGACGGCACGCCGCTGCTGCTGGGCACCCTGCAGACCGGCGAGCGCGAGCAGTGGCCCGCGCTGCGCGCCTATGCCCGCGAGCGGCGCCTGACCGAGGGCGAGACCGACGTGCTTCAGCAGCTCGTGCTGGGCGACCGCCCGCCGCAGATCGCCGCGCGCCGCGGCTCGAGCGAAGGCACGGTGCGCAGCCAGATCAAGACGCTGCTCGAGAAGACCGGCACGCACAGCATGCGCGAGCTGGTGGTGGAGGCACTGCACCTGCCGCCGATGCCTGCGGGCGTGCGGCCGCTGCCGGCGGCGCCGCGGGCGGGCGGGATGCCGCCGCATCTCGTGCCGCCGATGCCGGCGCCTGCGGGTGTGCGGGCGGG
>JBAXJZ010000713.1:0-1957 GCA_037137595.1 Burkholderiales bacterium
CTCGTCGGGCTCGCCGCGTTCTCGATGGTCATCTTCGCCGAGCCGGTCGGCTCGGCGCTGCTGTTCCGCGCGGGCGTGGTGCTGATCGGCTTCGGCGGCGGCCAGTTCGCGGTGGGCACGCTCACCGCCGCGATGGCGCTCGACACCGACGGCTTCAAGGGCCTCGCGCTCGGCGCCTGGGGCGGCGTGCAGGCGACCTGCGCCGGCATCGCGATCGCCGTCGGCGGCGGCCTGCGCGACCTGGTCTCGTCCCTCGCCTCGAGCGGCGCGCTCGGCGAGGTGCTGATGCATCCGGCCACCGGCTACGCGGTGGTCTATCACGCCGAGCTGGCGCTGCTGTTCATCACCCTGATCGCGATCGGACCGCTGGTCAGGGCCCCGCGACGAGGCCTCGCGCCGTCGTCGTCCACGAAGTTCGGGCTGCCGGTCCTGCCCGGCTGACCGCATCGCGCACAAAGGAGCCTCACCATGGGAACTGGAGCCATCACCGGATACGTGGACGTCGCGCAGCTCGTCCTCTACCTGTTCTGGGCATTCTTCTTCGGACTGATCGTCTACCTGGTCCGGGAAGGCAAGCGCGAGGGCTACCCGCTCGAGACCGCGCACGGCACGATCGAGGGCTGGCCGCCCGCGCCGCGTCCGAAGACCTACCTGCTGCACGACGGCAGCACGCGCCAGGCGCCGAGCCTGCACGCGCCGCTGACCAACTTCTCCGCCGAGCCGGCCAACCGCTTCAACGGCGCGCCGCTGGAGCCGGTGGGCGACGCGCTGACCGCGGGCGTGGGCCCCGGCGCGTGGACCGAGCGTCCGGACCATCCCGAGCTCACGCTGCACCACGAGCCGAAGATCGTGCCGATGCGCACGCTGCCCGACTACTCGGTGGCCGCGCAGGACCGCGATCCGCGCGGGTTGCCGGTGATCGGCGCCGACGGCGAGACCGGCGGTACCGTGGTCGACCTCTGGGTCGACCGCTCGGAGGCGATGTTCCGCCACCTCGAGGTCGCGATCCCGATGGACGGGGGCGGCACGCGCTCGGTGCTGCTGCCGATCAACTTCTGCCGCATCACCCGCCGCGGCGTTCGCGTCGGCGCGCTGAACGGCGCGCAGTTCGCGTCGGTGCCGGCGACCCGCGACCCGCAGCAGGTCACGATGCTCGAGGAGGAGAAGATCATGGCCGTCTGGGGTGCGGGCCTGCTCTACGCGACGCCCGAGCGCGCCGACCCGCTGTTCTGACCATGGACGGCCATCGCCACGGCCCCGGGCCGGAACACGACTTCGAGCCGGTGCCCGGCCTGCCGGAGCCGCTGCCCGCGGGCGAGCGGATCGTCTGGCAGGGCGCGCCGGAGGTCCGCGCGCTCGCGCTGCGCGTCTTCCACGTCCGCAAGGTCGCGATCTACTTCGCGCTCGTCGGCGCCGTGCAGGTCGCGACGGCGCTCGCCGACGGCGACACCGTCCGGCAGGCGACCGCCGGCCTCGCGATGCTGACCGCGCTGGCCGTCGTGGCGGTGGGCCTGCTGTGGACCTTGGCCTGGCTGTCGTCGAAGACCACGCTCTACACCGTGACCGACCGCCGGGTGGTGATGCGCGTGGGCATCGTGCTGACGATGAGCTTCAACATCCCCTACGGCCGCGTCGCGTCGGCGGGCCTGCGGGTGTTCAGGGACGGCACGGGTGACCTGCCGCTGACGCTCGCCGAGGCGTCGATCGGCTATGCGCACCTGTGGCCGCACGCGCGGCCGTGGCGGCTTCGCAGCCCCGAGCCGATGCTGCGCGGCGTGGCCGACGCGGCGAAGGTGGGCGCGCTGCTCGCCGATGGGTGCGGCTGGGAATTTCACGACGCCGATAACTTCCACCCTGCGAAGAACGTCGCCAAGATGCAGCGCGGCAAGGCATTGACCGATGCGGACCGCTGGCCCTGGCTCGATCGCCTGAATGCCTTTCTGCTCGACCACGAAAG
>JBAXJZ010000714.1:0-1957 GCA_037137595.1 Burkholderiales bacterium
GTCGAGGGCCGGCGGCCAGGCGGCGACGAGCGCCCGCCGCGTCGCGTCGGGCACCCGCAGCGTCGCCAGGCGGGCCGCGATCGCGTCGCGCGGCATGGGGGCCGGCATCCAGCTCACCCAGTGCAGCGCGGTGCCGCGGTCCGGGTCGCTCCGCCACGCGTCGCGCGCGGCGAGCAGGCCGATGCCGTCATCGAAGCCCAGCTCGAGCACCACGCAGCGTTCGCGACGGCCCCAGACCCCGGGCAGGCCGGCGGCGGCGAGACGGCCGCGCAGCGCGGCGCGGAACGGATCGTCGTCGGAGGCCTGCGCACCGCGTGTCATCATCCGCGGATTATCCCCGCCCGCCGCCCACGACCGCCGTGCACGCCGCCCTGACCGCCCGCCCCGCGCCCCGCGACCCGTCCGCCCGCAGCCGGGCGCTCGACGATGCCGACCGCTGGTTCGACGCCGGCGGCTTCTTCGCCGAGCTGGCGCGCCGCGTCGCGATGCCCACCGAGAGCCAGGACCCCTCGCGCGGGCCGGTGCTCGACGCCTACCTCGCCGACGAGATCGAGCCGATGCTCGCGACCCTGGGCTTCGCCTGCGAGCGGATCGCGAATCCGTCCGGACGCGGCGGCCCGATGCTGATCGCGCAGCGGATCGAGGACGCGTCACGGCCCACGGTGCTGGGCTACGGGCACGGCGACGTCATCCGCGGGCTCGCCGGCCAGTGGCGCGATGGCCGGGATCCCTGGACGCTGCAGGTCGACGGCGCGCGCTGGTACGGCCGCGGCACCGCGGACAACAAGGGCCAGCACTCGATCAACCTCGCCGCGCTGCGCCTGGTCCTGCAGGCGCGGGCCCGCGAGCAGGGGCTGGCCGCCGACGCGCTCGCGCGGGTGCGGCTGGGCTTCAACGCGAAGCTGCTGCTGGAGACCGGCGAGGAGGTGGGCTCGCCCGGCCTGCACGCGGTCTGCGACGCGCGTCGCGACGCGCTCGCCGCCGACGTGCTGATCGCCTCGGACGGACCCCGCGTGTCGCCGACGCGCCCGACGCTGTTCCTCGGCTCGCGCGGCGCGGTGAACTTCGACCTGGTGGTCGACCTGCGCGAGGGGGCCCACCATTCCGGCAACTGGGGCGGGCTGATCTCGAATCCCGGCGTGGTGCTCGCGCACGCGCTGGCCTGCATCGTCGACGCCCGCGGCGCGATCCAGGTGCCGGAGTGGCGCCCCGATTCGCTGACGCCGGCGGTGCGCCGCGCGCTCTCGACGCTCGAGGTCGACGGCGGCGACGACGGCCCGGCGATCGAGCCCGACTGGGGCGAACCGGGGCTGACCCCCGCCGAGCGGGTCTACGGCTGGTGTGCGTTCGAGGTGCTGGCCTTCGAGACCGGCAATCCGGCGCGGCCGGTCAACGCGATCCCGGCGCGCGCGAAGGCCACCTGCCAGCTGCGGTTCGTGGTCGGCGTGGATCCTGAGGACATCGTGCCGGCGCTGCGCCGTCACCTCGCGGCACGCGGCTTCCCGCAGGTGCGTGTCGAGGCCTCGGCCGAAGGCTACTTCCCGGCGACCCGCCTCGATCCCGACCATCCGTGGGTGGACTGGACCAGCGCGTCGATCCGCGCGAGCACCGGCGCCGAGCCGGCGATCCTGCCGAACCTCGGCGGCTCGCTGCCCAACGACGCCTTCTCGGAGCGGCTCGGCCTGCCCACCGTATGGGTGCCGCATTCGTACGCGGGCTGCTCGCAGCACGCACCCGACGAGCACCTGCTCGAACCGGTGGCGCGCGAGGCGCTGCGGCTGATGACCGGGCTCTACTGGGACCTGGGCGAACCGGGGACGCCGGCTCGCGGCTGAGCCGCGCTGCGGATCAGTCCAGCTCGAGCGCGAACTGCACCGCCGCGTCGCCCGGCGCTGCGTCGGGCCGCTGCAGCGTGCTCGCCCGCACGCCCAGCAGCCGCAACGGGCGGCCGAGGTCG
>JBAXJZ010000715.1:0-1957 GCA_037137595.1 Burkholderiales bacterium
CATCTGGTCGCACACCTGGGCTGCGGCTGCCGCGTTGTCGACGCGGACCGTCATGTAGGCCTTGCCGCCCGAGGCACCCACGTCGACGAGCACGACCGGCACGCCGGCCTTCTCGGCCGCGTTGAGCGCAGGGACGATTCCGGCGCTGTCGGCAGGGTCGATCACGAGCCCGGCGACACCGGCGGCGATGAGGTTGTTGACGTCGGTGACCTGCTGGTCGACCGATGCCTTGGCGTCGACCGGCGGGAGTGCCTCCCACCCGCCTGCGCCGAGGGCGGCCGCTGCGAGCTTGGCCTCCGAGGCGAGGAACTCGTTGCTGAGGCTGAACACCGACACGCCGGCCTTGCCGAGCTTCGCCCCGCCACCGCCGGCCGCAGTGGTCTCCGAACTCCCGCCGGACGCGGTCGTGTCGGACGACTCACTGTCGGACCCACACGCGGCCAGCAGCAGCATGACGGATGTCGCCGCGGCGATCGCAAGTCGTTGTTGACGCTTCTTCACACGCATCAGTGATCTCCCCTTGTTCGAGTGATTGGTTTCGGCAGGGTGCCGTTCGTCACACCATAAACTTATCGCATTATGGAATCAATACTCATTCCGCAAGAATTTTTTGGCGGGCGGGGCGGGGCATTCTGACTCTGCAAGACTCCTCACCACGATGAGATAGGGTCGGGCCATGCCCGAAGGCCGTGGAACGTCGATCGCATCCGTCGTGAAGGCGTTCGCAGCGTTGTCGGAGATCGCCGACCGGCCCGGCGCGATGACCGCCAAGGACGTCGCCGCCGCGATGGGGGCTCCCCTGCCGACCACGTACCACATGCTGAACACCCTGGTGGAGATCGGCGCCCTGGTGAAGGCGAGCAAGCACGGATTCCTGCTCGGGCCCCGGATCGGCGCCTTGGGCGACGCCTACCTCGAGCAGGGCGAGCCGATCATGATGTTGGAGCCCGCCGTTCGGGAACTTGCCCGCCTGACGGGCGAGACCGCCTATCTCAGCGCCTGGCGCCACGGAGAGATCGAAGTCGTCGCCACCGTGCCCGGCTCGCACCTGGTCCGTGTCGCACAGCTCGCCCGCGGCACCCACGGCTTCGCCCACGCTCGTGCCTCGGGCAAGGTGATGCTCGCCTTCGCCCGACCCGGCCTCCGCGACGATTACCTGCGCAGGAACCCTCTCGAGAAGCTCACCGCCACGACGATCGTCGACCCAGAGGTTCTCGCCGCCGACCTCGAGGCCGTCGCGCGACGCGGGTACGCGCTGGACCTCGAAGAGTTCGCGGACGAGGTGTCGTGCGCCGCGTGTCCGGTCATGTCGTCGGGTCACATCGTCGCTGCCCTGACCGTCTCTGCCCCAACGGGCAGATTCGAAAAGGAGTTCGACATGCTCATCGAGGCACTCGGCGAGGCACGCCGGATGGCCGAGCGCCTGATCGCCAGCGAGTAGCACGGCACGACACCCCCGATCCGCTCGGCCGACGGGCTGCCCAGGCTGGGGGCCCAGAATCAGGTCGGCGAGACGGGGTAGGTCCAGGTGCCACCCCGCAGGTGGGTACCCAACCGATCGCGCATGAGGATCGTCTCGGAGACGTTGTCGCAGCGGTTCATGTTCTCCCACTCGATCCACACATACTCGACCGCCAGGAAGCCGTCGTAGCCGCTGGCGGACAGCACGTCGATCACGGCTTCGTAATCGATCGTGTTCTCCTTCATCGAGCACTGACCCATGCCGGGACGGGCCCCTCGGATCTGAACGTGGCCGGCGAACGGGGCGAGCCGATCGATCTCCAGTTGCGTGAAGCCGGGCGCGATGAAGTGCGTGTAGTCGAGGGTCAACTGCAGATCGGGGGCGAGGCCGACGAGACGCTCCACATCGACGGGCGAGGCCGCAACCGATCCGATGTGGCACTCGACGGAGAACCGCCGTCCCTCGGCGGCCAGCCGCTCGGCCCTCCACTGCAAC
>JBAXJZ010000716.1:0-1955 GCA_037137595.1 Burkholderiales bacterium
TTACCAGAGGCCGTTCCGGGGAGCGGCGGCGGCGGCGGGGGCATCGATGGCGGGCCCATCGCTGCATCCCTAGTCAACGGCGGCGCCCTCGACGCCGCCGCCGCCGCTGCCGCCGCCATGGCCGCCGACGCCTGGCTATGCTCCGCCTCGCTGCTGCAGCGCGCCGTGACGCGCCTGCTCGAGCTCGGCGATCCGCGCCTGGGCGGCATGCAGCGACTGGTCGGCGACGATCGCGTGCTGGACGAGCAGGTAGCCCGCATCGGGATTGGCGGCGAGCGCCTGGCGGATCAGGCCGTCGGCCTCGCTATCCTTGCTGCCGCCGCGCGCGGCGGCGAGCTCGTCGAGGAAATTGTTCAACAGGGTGCGTTCGTCGGGGGTCATGTCCACTCCTCGCATCGGGGAGTGGGAGATCGTTGCGCGCCCTTTGCGCTTCAAGCGGCGCGCGGGCGCGTGACGCCCCCGCCCGTTCTGCGCCGCTCAGCGATCGAGCGAGGTGTAGACCGCGCTGCGGATCAGCGACCGGTACGGCCCGCTCTGCGCCGGGCCCTGCATCATCCAGACCGCGACCAGCCGCTCTCGCGGGTCCACCCAGAACGCCGTGCCCGCGAAGCCGCCCCAGTGGTAGTCGCGGGCGCTGCCGTGGACGGTCGACTCGCCGTCGACCAGGCGCACCGCGAAGCCGAGTCCGAAGCCGTAGCCCGGCCCCGGCAGGTAGACCGGGCCGCGGATGGTGCCGAGGTGGTCCGACGACATGTAGTCGACCGACTTGCGCGACAGGATCCGCACGCCGTCGAGCGTGCCGCCGTTCAGCATCATCTGCGCGAAGCGCAGGTAGTCGTCGGCGGTCGACACCATGCCGCCGCCGCCCGACAGCAGCCGGGGCGTCCGGCGGATGTCGAGCAGGTCGACCTTGGCCTTCGAGTCGGGATCGACCGGGAAGGCCTCGGCGATCCGCCCCTGCTTCTCCGGCGGCACCCAGAACGCGGTGTCGACCATCTTCAGCGGCCCCAGGATCCGCTGCTGCAGGAACGCGTCGAGCGTCCGGCCCGAGGCGCGCTCGACGACCAGCCCGAGCACGTCGGTCGAGATGCCGTATTCCCAGGTGCTGCCCGGCGCGAACGAGAGCGGCAGCGTGCCGAGCCGTTGCGCCATGCCGGTCAGGTCGAAGGGCAGGTCGTTGGTCGAGCCCGGGATCACCTGCGCCTTCAGGTACTCGTCCTTGACGGCCGAGCGACCGAACACGCCGTAGGTCAGGCCCGAGGTGTGGCGCATCAGGTCCTGCACGGTCATCTCGCGCGGCGCGGCGACGCGTTCGACGATCGCCGGCCTGCCGTCGGCACCGGGCTTCTCGACCGCGACCCGCATGCCCTTCAGCTCCGGCACGAACTGCGAGACCGGGTCGCCGAGCCGGATGCGGCCCTCCTCGACCAGGATCATCGCGGCGACCGTGACGATCGGCTTGGTCATCGAGTAGATGCGGAAGATCGAGTCGCGCGCCATCGGGCGACCGCTGGCCGGATCCTGGACGCCGACCGCGTTCGCGTACTGGACGCGGCCGTCGCGGGCGACCAGCAGCACCGCGCCCGGCAGGCGGCCGGCCTTCGAGTCGGCCTCGACCCGGCGCATGAAGGCGTCGAGGTGCGGCGCGGACACCGAGGGCGGGGCGCTCGCGCCCGGCATCGAGGCGCACGCACCGAGCAGCGCGGTCGTGGCCAGGGTGGCGAGCGCCGCGCGGCGCGAGGCGCTCGACGGCGGATGCGTGGCACGGGGCAGCGCGTTCGGCCGCGCGTCGTTCGGCCGCGCGGCGCGGACTTCGGTCATGGGGTCTCCTCGTGTCGGTCTGCGCCGGCACCTGACCGTCGGCGGGGCTCCGCCGCGCGGCCGGCCGGCTGCAGCGCGCAGTCTAGCCAGCCACGGTCGCGGTCGGGCCGGTCGCGCACGCCGCCGGCTCGAAT
>JBAXJZ010000717.1:0-1950 GCA_037137595.1 Burkholderiales bacterium
AGCACGGGGTCGACGTCGCCGATCCGGCGGCGCAGCGCGACCAGGCGCTGCACGTGGCGGAACGCGACGTGCAGCACCGCGTTCGCGACCAGCCCGGCCTGCCGGTCGACGGACAGGGCCTCGAAGGCCGGGCCGTAGTGCAGCGCGGCGCCGTCGGTGGCGAGCGGCGGCGCGTCGCGCGCGTCGGCCGGCGCGTCGACGTGGCGGACCCAGAGCGCGAGGCCGCCGCTCGACGGTGCGTGCTCGACCATCCGCTCGACGGCGCGGGTGCCGCGGTGCTCGAAGGGGGCGCGGGCGGTCATCGGCGATCGACGCGACCGTGCCGCGTCATGCCGCGCGCCGCGCGAGGTGCCGCGCGTAGGCCTCGCTGTCGAGCACCGTGGTCTCCAGGCCGCGGTCGAGCGCGCGCTGCATCAGCAGCTCCATCGCCAGCGTCTGCGACTCGCGGATCGGCAGCGGCTCGCGGGCGGGCGCGTCGGGCAGCTGGTCGACGATCGCGAGCGCGCGGGCCATCGTCGCCTCGTCGACGGTCGCGGCCAGCAGCCCGTAGACCATGCCGTAGAGGCCGTCGAGCGACGCCGGCAGCAGCGCGGCGGTCGCGGGCCCGGGCGCGGCGGCCATCAGCGCCACCACGTCCACCGACGCGCGCAGCTCGCGCAGCACGCCGAAGAACTCGGCGGCGTTCGCCGCGCCGATGCGGCCCTGCACGAAGCTGCGCTTGGCGGTCTCGGAGACGCCGGACTTCAGCACGTTCGACACGTCCTCCCAGCCGCGCGGGCTCGCGCCCACGAGGTGGTCGGCGGCGAGCTGCGCGTCGGTGTCGTCGAGGCGGTCGGGGCGCACGCGCAGGTAGGCCATCACCTCGGGCGCGAAGCCGTGCTCGACCGCGTGCGCGAGGAAGGCGTCGACCACGGTCTGCACGTTGAAGTGGAACATCCGGTCGGCGAGCGCGGTGCCCATGTCGTGCGAGACCGCGCCGTGGTGGCTCGCGTTGCCGGCGGCCACCACCATCCAGCCATCGGGCAGGCGGTAGTCGCCCACGCGGCGGTCGAGGATGAGCGAGTAGGCCGAGATCTGCAGGCGCTGGTCGGCGGCGGTCAGCTCGTCGAGGAACAGGATGCCCGCCGGGTCGTCGGGCGAGGGCAGGAACTCGGGCGGGAACCAGACGGTGCGGCCGCGGGTGTCGTCGGCGTAGATCGCGCCGCGCAGGTCCACCGGCTCGATGGTGGTGAGGCGCAGGTCGACCAACGGCACGCGGTGGTGGTCGGCCACCTGCTTCACCACCGAGGACTTGCCGACGCCGCGCGGGCCCCAGAGCATGGTCGCGCGCCGTCGCAGCACCGGGTCGGCGTACTGCTCGACGAGCGCGGCACGGGCGGCGGCGATCGACATCGGCGGGACGTTCATCGGGTTCGAACTCAACGGGAAGGCTCCATCGGGGTCCACGCGTCGTCGGCCGGACCGCGCGGCGCGCGCGGCAGCACGATCCGCGGCATCTCGCGCAGGCTGAAGAAGAGCGCCAGCAGCAGCGGCGGCGCGTTGAAGATCAGCATCCAGATCGGCGACTCGCGGGCCAGCCCCAGGCTCGGCACCAGCATGGCCGCGACCGCGATGCCGATCACCGACATCAGCGGGAGGCTGCGGCGCGCGGCCACGCCCCAGCGTGCGCCGCGCAGCCGCTCGCGATAGGCCGAGGGCGGCTCGCCCAGCGTGCGGCCTAGGTGCGCGGCCACGTGCCGCAGCTTCGCCTCGGCGTCGCGGTAGCGCGCGTCGCCGCGGCCGCCCAGGCCCACGTGGCCGGTCCAGCCGCCCACGCCGCGGTCGAGCCGGCCCCAGGTGCGGCCGAGCACCTCGAGCAGGTCGTCGGGCAGGCCGGCGGGCGCGTCGGCGATCACGATGTCGGCCGAGATGCCGCTGACGGTGGGCACCTTCATCACGAGCTCGACGCCG
>JBAXJZ010000718.1:0-1948 GCA_037137595.1 Burkholderiales bacterium
CCGCGTAGGGCGCGGCGCTGCCGATCCGCTTCGGCACCTCGCCGCTGGCGAGGTACGACGCGATGCCGCTCGCCTGCAGCATCAGCCCCGCGTTGTACATGTTCACGTCGAGGAACTGGCCGCGCCCGGTCCGGTCGCGCTCGCGCAGCGCGGCCAGCACCGCCATCGTGCCGAGGAAGCCGGTGGTGAGGTCCACCGCCGGCACCTGCACCTTGCAGGGCTCGGCCCCGTCGACGCCGATCTGGCTCATCAGCCCCGACAGCGCCTGCACGATGCCGTCCACGCCGGGGCGATCGGCCCAGGGGCCGTCCTGGCCGAACGCGGTCACCGCGACCCAGACCAGGCGCGGGTTGATCGCCGACAGCGTGTCGTAGCCCACGCCGAGCTTCGGCATCACGCCGGGCCGGAAGCTCTCGACGACGACGTCGGCACGCGCGGCCATCCGCTTCACCGCGTCGACCGCGGCCGTCTGCTTCAGGTCGAGCGACAGTCCGCGCTTGTTGCGGTTGAAGCTCATCGCGACCACCGAGTCGCCGTCGAGCCAGGGGGGGCCGAGCGCGCGGCCGAGGTCGCCGGTGCGCGACTCGATCTTCACCACGTCGGCGCCCATGTCGCCCAGCAGCATGCCGATCGTGGGTCCCGCGCCGATCTGCGAGAAGTCGAGGACACGCAGGCCCTCCAGGGCGGTGCCGAGTCCCATCGCGTCACTCGATCCGGATGCCGGTCTCGCGGCCGATCCGCTGCCAGCGGGCCACGTCGCGCTGGATCAGCCCCTGCAGCTCCTCGGGCCCGAGGAAGCCGGGCTCGAAGCCCTGCGAGACCATCCGGTCGCGCACCTCGGCGGACTCGGTCGAGCGCTTCAGCTCGCCGGCGATCCGCGCGACGACCTCGCGCGGCGTGCCCGCCGGCGCGAGGATCGAGTACCAGAGCGGCACGTCGTAGCCCGGCACGCCCGACTCGGCCACCGTCGGCACGTCCGGCAGCAGCGGCGAGCGGCGCGCGGTGGCGACCGCCAGCGCCCGCAGCTTGCCCGCCTGCACGTGCGGGGCGACCGAGGCCAGCGTCGCGAAAGCCGCCTGGATCTGGCCGCCGAGCAGGTCGGCGATCGCCGGGCCGGTGCCCTTGTAGGGGACGTGGACCACGCTGGTGCCGGCGAGCTTGTCGAACAGCTCGAAGGCGAGGTGCTGCGGCGTGCCGTTGCCCGGCGTGCCGTGGTTGAGCTTGCCGGGCTGCGACTTCGCGAGCGCGACGAATTCGGCGGTGGTCTTCGCGGACACCGACGGATGCACCACCAGCAGCATCGGCACCGAGGCGACGAGCGCCACCGGCGCGAAGTCGCGTTCGATGTCGAAGGGCAGCTTCTGGCCCAGGCCGGGGTTGATCGTCACCTGGTTCGACGCGATGACGATCGTGTATCCGTCGGCCGGCGAGCGCGCGACCTGGTCGGTGCCGAGGTTGCCGCCGGCGCCCGGCCGGTTCTCGATCACCACCGGCTGGCCGAGCCCCTCCGCGAGCTTCGGACCGACCATCCGCGCGAGGATGTCGTTGCCGCCGCCGGGCGGGAACGGGACGACGAACCGGATCGACTTCGCCGGCCAGCGGCCGTCGGCGCCCTGGGCACGGGCGCGGGGCAGGGCAGCGAGCGCGAGGCCCGCGGCCGCGGCATGCAGGGCGATTCGCCTGGTCAACATGGAGGTCTCCCCGTGGTTGGACGCGGCCGATGCGATGCCGGCCGGGACGAGCGACCGTAGCGAATGCGCCGGGGCGCCGCAACCGCGGCGGCGCGGTCCTCGGAGCGACGGGTGCCGGAATCCGGGGGCGGGTCGGTGCGCGGCGGCAGTTGCGGCCGATCGCAGGGCGGGGTCCCGTCGCGATCAGGCGTCCGTCGGCGTCCCCGCTCCGCTGCGCGCCGCCGCCCGCCGCAGCGCGTCCACCAGCCCCCGCGCCT
>JBAXJZ010000719.1:0-1947 GCA_037137595.1 Burkholderiales bacterium
CCGGTGGGCGCGCCGACGGCGCGCCCGCCTCCCCGGCGCGAGCCGCGAGCGGCGGCTCGGCGCCCGACGCCCCGCCGCCGCGCCGATCGATTCCCGATCCGCGCATCGCCCCCATCGACGACACCGTCGCCGCGCTGCCTGCGCCCGACGCGTCGCGTCTCGTCCCCGAGGCGCTGCGCGAGCGGTTCCGGCATCCGCCGGCGTGGACGCCCGAGTTCGTCGACGACCGCTGGCGCGCGGGCGGCGATCCGCCGCGGCCCGCCGCGGTGCTCGTGCCGCTGGTGCCGCGCGACGGCGGCCTCGCGGTGATGCTCACGGTGCGCACCGCGCACCTCTCCTCGCACGCCGGGCAGATCGCGTTCCCCGGCGGCCGGACCGAGCGCGAGGACGGCTCGTCGGTCGGCACCGCGCTGCGCGAGACCGAGGAGGAGATCGGCCTGGCGCGTCGGCACGTCGAGGTGCTGGGCACGATGCCGAGCTACGTGACCGGCACCGGCTTCGTCGTCACGCCGGTGGTCGGACTCGTCGAGCCCGAGCACGCGCTGGCGCACGACGCCTTCGAGGTGGCCGACGTCTTCGAGGTGCCGCTGGCCTTCCTCATGGACCCGGCGAACCACCAGCGCCGCATCTGGCGCTGGGACGACGGCCAGTCACGCAGCTTCCTCGCGATGCCCTGGACGCGGCCCTCGGACGGTCGCGAGTACTTCGTCTGGGGCGTGACCGCGGCGATCCTGCGCAACCTGTACGGCTTCGTGTCGGCCTGAGGGCCAAGGCAGGGCCTGCGGGCGGCCCCGGTATCATCCCGCCATGGGTTTCGTCGCACTGATCCTCGCGCTGATGCTCGAGCAGATGCGCCCGCTGCCGCGCGACAACGCGGTGCACCGGGTCGCGGGCTCGATCGCCGACGCGATCGCCGCGTCGACCGACGCGGGCCGGGTGCGGCACGGCGCGCTCGGCTGGTCGCTCGCGGTGGGCGCAGGCGTCATCGGCGTCGCGATCGCGCAGGCGGTGCTCGGCACCTTCGGCGCGCTGCCGGTGCTGGTGCTGCACGTCTTCGTGCTCTACCACACGGTGGGCTTCCGCCAGTTCAGCCACGCGTTCACCGAGATCCAGCTCGCGCTGGCCGCGAGCGACGGCGAGGGCGCGCGGCAGGCGCTGCAGGCCTGGATCCGCCAGCGGGACCCCGATTTCGCCGTGGGCGAGCTGCCGGTCGACGAGCTCTGCCGGATGGCGATCGCCCACGCGCTGGTCGCCGCGCACCGGCACGTCTTCGGGCCGCTCTTCTGGTACCTGCTGCTGCCGGGGGCGATCGGTCCGGTGCTCTACCGCGGCGCGCAGTTCCTCGCCGAGCACTGGGTGCGCGGCGGCCACGCGGCCGAGTCGCCGGTGCCCGACACCCTCACGCCCGCGCTCGCCGGCGCGAGCGCGGCGCCGCTGCCCCCGTCGTCCACGTCCGCCGCCGAGCCCTACGGCCGGTTCGCCACCACCGCCTACCGCGTGCTCGACTGGCTGCCGGTGCGGCTGTCGGCGGCCGGCTTCGCGGTGGTCGGCAACTTCGAGGATGCCGTCTACTGCTGGCGCGCGGCGTCGGCGGTCCGCGGCGGCGACGAGCAGCGCCGCCTGCTGCTGATGACCGGCGGCGGCGCGCTGGGGCTGCGGCTGGCCGACGCCCGCATCGAGGCCGAGGTCCGCGGCGACGCGGCCGCGCTGGACGCGGATCCGTCGCTGTCGGGCGGTGCGCCCAGCGGCTTCGACTGGCAGGGCGCGCCGCCCGATCCGGCGGGCCTGCGCAGCGCGGTGGGCCTCGTCTGGCGCTCGGTGGTGCTGTGGGTGTTCCTGTTCGGGATGCTCACCATCGCGAACTGGCTGGGGCGCTGAGGCCCCGACGCGACCGCCGCGGCGCCGCCGTCAGCGCGGATCCATCTGGTCGCGCAGCTGCGTGTACAG
>JBAXJZ010000720.1:0-1945 GCA_037137595.1 Burkholderiales bacterium
TCGCCGCCGCGTCCACGTCCTCCCGCGCGCCCGGGTAGCGCCGCCGCAGCGCCGCGTCGAGCCGCGCGCGATCGAGCAGCGAGCACACGCGGCGCTCGAGCACCGCACGCTCGCGGCGCAGCCACGCCGGCGTGTCGTCGGCCGGATCGACGGAACGCAGCGCCTCGCGCACGACGCACAGGCGCAGCCGCCGTGCCGCGGGTCCACCGTCGTCGGCGGGGTCCGTGCCGGCCGGCACGCGGATCGTGCCGACGACCGGCGAGACCGTCGGCAACCGGGCCGCGTCGACCGGCAGCCCGCAGCGCTCGAGCCGCAGCGGCCGCCCGGCGATCGCCTGCGCGAGCAGCGCGAAGCGACGGTGCCGCGCGGCGAAGGGATCGATGCCGGCGTCCGCGCCGCCGCGTTCCGCCGCGTCGCGCCGGACCGCGCTCACCGCGGCAGCAGCACGTCGCAGACGTCGGCGATCGCGCGGCGCACGTCGGGGTCGTCGGTCAGCGCGCGGCCGATCGCGACGTCGCAGGCCCGCCGCGCATCGACGCCGCGGGCCACCAGCTTGCCCGCCGACACCAGCAGCCGCGTGCCCACGCCGTCGTCGAGACCGTGGCCGTCGAGCGCACGCAGCCGCGCACCGATCGTCGCGAGCCGCTCCGCGGTCGACGCGTCGACGCCGGTCTCGTGCGCGACGATCTCGGCTTCGGCCGACGCCGTCGGATACCCGAAGTCCAGCGACACGAAGCGCTGCCGCGTCGAGGCCTTCAGCGCCTTGCCCGCGGCCGCGTGCCCCGGGTTGTACGACACGACCAGCATGAAGTCCGGATGGGCGTCGAGCAGTTCGCCGGTCTTCTCGATCGGCAGCACGCGCCGGTGGTCGGTCAGCGCGTGGACGACGACCGTGGTGTCGCGGCGCGCCTCGACGATCTCGTCGAGGTAGCAGATCGCGCCGCTGCGCACCGCACGGGTCAGCGGCCCGTCGACCCAGACGGTCTCGTCGGACGACAGCAGGTAGCGGCCGACGAGGTCGGTCGCGGTGAGGTCCTCGTGGCAGGCGACGGTGACCAGCGGCGGCTCGGGCGCGGCCGCCGCGCGGCCGGGCGCGTCGCGCAGCCGCCAGGCCATGTGCTCGACGAAGCGCGTCTTGCCGCAGCCGGTCGGACCGCGCAGCACCACCGGCAGGCGGGCCGCCCACGCGGCCTCGAAGACGGCGACCTCGTCGCCGCCGGGCAGGTACCAGGGTTCGCGCGCGGCGCGGGCATCGAAGGGGGTCGGGGTCGCCATCGTGGTCCGAGTCTGCCACGCCGCGCGGCGCCCGGCCCGCCGCTCGTGCGATCATGGACCGAGGAGGAGACCCCATGACGGATTCCACCGGCGGCGACGCGCTCTCGAGCGGCCACGCCATCGGCTTCATGAACGGACTCGACGCGCTCTTCCTGTACCTGGAGAGCCCCGAGACGCCGATGCACGTGGGCTCGCTGCACGTGTTCGATCCGCCCGCGGGCGGCGGCGACGGCCTGGTCGACGCGCTGCGCGCGCACCTCGCCACGCGGCTCGACGCCGCCGACGTGTTCACGCGCCGCCTCGCGCCGATGCCGCTGGGCCTCGCCAACCCGGCGTGGATCCGCGCGGCCGAGGTCGACCTCGACCACCACGTGCGGCGCGTGCGCCTGCCCGCGCCCGGCTCCATGGCCCAGCTGCACGACTTCGTCGCGAGCCGGCACGCGGTGCTGCTCGACCGCAGCCGCCCGCTGTGGGAGATGGTGGTGATCGAGGGCCTGGCCGACGGTCGGATCGGCTTCTACGCGAAGGTCCACCACGCCGGCCTCGACGGGCAGGCGGGCGTCGCGCTCGCGCAGGCGGTCTACGCGCTCGGGCCCACGGGCCACGGCGCGCCGGGCGACGCGATCCCGCCGCCGCGCGGACCGGTGATCACCGGCGGCGACGAGCCGGG
>JBAXJZ010000721.1:0-1943 GCA_037137595.1 Burkholderiales bacterium
CGGTCAACGACCAGAACATGGCCGAGCGCAATGGCATGACCAACCGCTCGAAGTTTGGCGCGTTGTTCTACAACACGCAGCACATCAACGAGCACTACGGCAACATCGCGACGTACATGCGGCTCCAGGGGCTCGTGCCGCCGTCGTCGGCGCCGCGGTAATCCGCGCGTCCCACGAACGCAAAACGCCGCCGACCTCACAGAGAGATCGGCGGCGTTTTACGTTAGGCGCCACGTTGGTGGTGCGGTGCGCCGGACGGGCGCACCGCCGCTTGTCGGGTCACCGCCCGTACCCACCCGCCGGCACCTCCTGCTGCCGCAGGTACTCCCGAATGACCGACTGCTGAAACCGGTCCTCGACCCCGATGCGAACAGTGCGCAGCCCGAGGCGCTGTACGGTCCTGGGCGTCACCCGCAGAATCGATGCGACGTCCGTCAACGTGAGCAACGGCTCCACGAACCAGTGCGCCTCGTACTCCACCGGCCCATGCCGCGGGTCGGCGGCCGCCTGCGCCATCAGCGCGGCCGGGAGCGCCCCGGCCTGGGTGAGCGTGTCATCCGCCGTGGCGAGCATTGCCGTCGCGGCCCGCAGCTGCTGGGCGATCTCATTCAGGAGCCCGCGGGACGGAGCCTTCGACTTCCCCTCCATGGGCGCCGCCGGCGCCACCGGGGCCTGCATACACTGCTCGAACGCCAATAGCTCGGTCCACATGATCTCGACACTGGACCGCCTCCCCTTCTGCCGAATCGCCACGCGGTCCGGATGCATGGTGACGTGATACGTCGTCTCACCGATCTTGATCTCGCGCGTCAGCGGTTGTACCAGGTGCGTTGCCACCAGGAGCTCCTCTCGGGTTCAGGGGATGGGGAATTCCACGCGGTGCCGTACTCCGCGTGCGGATCCGGGTCGTCCGGTACGCGGAGGTCCTTCGTGGGGTCGAGCCGGTCGGCGTAGCCCTCGGCCCAAGCGAGCCACGCGAACATCTCGTGCTCCGGCGGCAGGTTCGCGGCGGTGGCCGCTGCGCGCATAGAGGCCACGTAGTCCCTCACCGCGAGCGACTGCTGGAGGTAGCGGACATCCTGCTGGAGGGCTCGCGCCTTCGCTCGTTCTCGACGCGCCCGCTCCTCGGCCTCGCGACGCTTGGCCTCGGCGGCTTGGCGCTCGCGCTCAGCGCGCTCCAGCGCTTCCCGACGAGACATAATCGCGTCGGCCGCGTCGCCGAGTCCGACCACGATGTCGTTCAGCATCTCGTCGAGATTCTGGCGCGCGCCGTCGCTCCACTTGCCCCGCACGCCGAGGTACGACTCCGTCAGCGCGATGGTCAGTCGTCCCGTCGGCTCCCATACGTACTTTTTGGAGTACCAGCCTTTCTGCGGCTTGAGCGGCGGGACCTCGGTGCGCGTGACCGGCTCGTGAATCTCGATACCGACCTGTTCGCCATCGAGGTGTACGACCGTGGTGGTCTCGTTGTCCTTCGTGACAAGCGCCACCCGATGCCCACGCGCCTCGAGCGCTTTGAACAGGGCGTCGTAGAGTCGAAGTGCGCGGTCGACTGCCGATAGCGTCACCTTGAGCACCACGCACTTCATGCCGCGCGTGCGCAGCCGTAGATCTTCGTCGACCTTCGCCTTGCGCAGCAGCAGGACCGAGCTGGCCACGAGGGGATGCGGCTGCTCGAGAATCGCCGGGACTATGATGCGGTTCTCTGGAGCCGCCTCAAACCGCCGACGCACACCCGCAGGGGAGTTGTCTTCGACCTGTTGCAGGGCCATGTCATTCGGAGCGGGCCGCGGCGGCTGATGAAAGACGATGACCGTCTCCCCACTGCCGCGCATCGCCGCGGGCAGCTTGGGGAGCGGCGGACGTTTCATCCGCTGCACCACCGCCACCTTGGCCCAGTATCCGCGCGGCGGGGTGGGGATGTGGTACTTGTCGCAGGTCTT
>JBAXJZ010000722.1:0-1937 GCA_037137595.1 Burkholderiales bacterium
GCAACATGTTCGGCGACATCCTGTCCGACGAGGCCTCGATGCTGACCGGCTCGATTGGCATGCTCCCCTCGGCCTCGCTGAACGCGAAGTCCTTCGGGATGTACGAGCCGATCCACGGTTCGGCGCCCGACATCGCGGGCAAGGGCATCGCCAATCCGCTGGCCACGATCCTGTCGGCGGCCATGCTGCTCAGGTACTCGCTGGGCCTGGCGGACGCCGCCGATCGCATCGAAACCGCCGTTCGTAGGGTGCTTGCGCAGGGATATCGGACGGCTGATATTACGGAACCGGGTTGCAGGCAGGTGGGCACCGTCGCCATGGGCGATGCGGTGCTGGCCGCGCTCTGAACCGCGCCAGAACAGGGCGGAAGTCATGATGAAAGTCGGGATGGTCGGTTGGCGCGGGATGGTCGGTTCCGTGCTGATGCAGCGGATGCGCGAGGAGAACGACTTCGCGCTCGTCGAGCCGGTGTTCTTCAGCACCTCCAATGCGGGGGGGGATGCGCCCCTCGGCGGCGGCAAGCTGTTGCACGCCGACGACATCGATGCGCTGAAGAAGATGGACGTGGTGCTGACCTGCCAGGGCGGGGACTGGACCAAGGCCGTCTATCCGAGACTGCGTGCGGCCGGCTGGAACGGCTACTGGATCGACGCGGCGTCCACGCTGCGGATGGTCGACCACTCGGTGATCATCCTGGATCCGGTCAACCGCAAGGTGATCGACAAGGCCCTGTCGTCGGGCGTCAAGGACTACATCGGCGGCAACTGCACGGTCAGCCTGATGCTGATGGCGATGGGCGGGCTCTTCGAGCACGACCTCGTCGAGTGGGTGTCGGCGATGACCTACCAGGCCGCCAGCGGCGCGGGCGCGCAGAACATGCGTGAACTGCTTCAGCAGATGGGAGCGCTGCACGCATCGGTCGCGACCGAGCTGGCCGATCCGGCCGGCGCCATCCTGGACATCGACCGCAAGGTGGCCGCCGCGCTGCGCTCGCCCGAGATGCCGGTCTCCAACTTCCGCGGCGTGCCGCTCGCCGGCAGCCTGATCCCCTGGATCGACGTGCCGGTAGAGCACGGCCAGAGCAAGGAGGAGTGGAAGGGCGGCGCCGAGTGCAACAAGATCCTCGGGCGACCCCCTTTCCGCTCGGCCGGCAGCATCCCCATCGACGGCCTGTGCGTGCGCGTCGGCGCGATGCGCTGCCACAGCCAGGGGCTGACCGTGAAGCTGCGCAAGGACGTCCCGCTCGCCGACGTCGAGGCGATCCTCGCCGCCGGCAACGACTGGGTCGAGGTGGTGCCGAACGATCGCGAGGCGACCGAGCGGCGGCTGTCGCCGGCGTCGGTCACCGGCACGCTGACGGTGCCCGTCGGCCGGCTCCACAAGCTCGCAATGGGGTCGGATTACCTCGGTGCGTTCACCGTCGGCGACCAGCTCCTGTGGGGCGCCGCCGAACCGCTCCGGCGCATGCTCCGCATCCTGCTCGAGCGCTGAAACCGTTGCGCGGATACCTGCGTACTTGTGTCAGCTTGCCGGCGCAAGTGTCTGATGTTACGCTCAAAATCGACTGATAACCGGGGGATACGCCGTGATGTCACGGGCCTCGCGCGACCATAAAAGCACCCATCCGCTGTCCCCTCGGACCCTCGCTTCCGCCATCGTCCTCGCGCTCGCCTCGCTGTCGGCGAACGTCGACGCCGCCGGTCTCGGCCGGCTGAATGTGCAAAGCGGTCTCGGCCAGCCGTTGCGTGCGGAGGTCGAGGTCACCTCGCTGACGCCGCAGGAAGCGCAGACGCTGAGCGCGAAGCTCGCGCCGCAGGAGGCGTTCCGTCAGGCCGGTCTCGAGTACAACCCGGCGCTGCAGGGGCTGCGCTTCGCGATCGAGCCGCGCGGCGGCCGGACCTTCGTCCGCATCACCTCGAGCCAGCCGATCAACGAGC
>JBAXJZ010000723.1:0-1933 GCA_037137595.1 Burkholderiales bacterium
GAACGAGATCATCCTCATCAACTCGCACAACGGCGCGTCCTGCTACCAGATGCTCGCTGGCGCTTTCCGCTTTGTGTGCAGCAACGGACTCGTTGCCGGGCACATCGAGGAGGACATCCGGCTTCCCCATCGCGGCGACATCGTGGACAACGTGATCGACGGCGCGTTCCGCGTCGTCGAAGGCTTCGAGAAGATCGACGCTTCGCGCGAGGCGATGCGCGACACCGCCCTGTCCGCACCGCAACAGGAAGCCTTCGCGCGCGCGGCGATCGCGCTGCGCTTCGACGCTCAGGCCGAGGCCCCCGCCCCGGTCACCGAGCGGCAGGTGCTCGCCCCGCGCCGAGCGGCCGACACCGCTGGCGATCTCTGGACCACTTTCAACCGGATTCAGGAGAACACGCTGCGCGGCGGTCTCGCCGCCCGCACCGCGACCGGTCGCCGGGTGAGGACCCGCCCGGTCGAAGGCGTGGACCGTAGCGTCGCGCTCAATCGCGCGCTGTGGGTGCTCGCCGAAGAGATGCGCCGACTCGCTGCCTGACCCCCGCCCCGGACCGGTGCGCGCCCGCCCGCACCGGTCCGGCCTCGCCTTGGCGGCTCGCTCGTCAGCACTCATCCCGCATCCCCATCGAGGAACGACCATGACCCAAGCTCACACCCACGCCCCGACCAGCAGCAAGCGCCGCGCGCCGTCGGCCCCTGCCACCGGCGCGCGTTCGAAGAAGATCCCCACCCAGGCCGCCGCATCCGCTTCGCCGGTCGTCGCAGGCGCGTTCGTGCGGGTGCCCCTCGACCGGCTCGCCGTCTCGCCGCGCAATGTGCGCCGGGTGGCACCCGACGGCATCGAAGAACTTGCCGCACTCATCGACTCGCAAGGCTTGCTGCAGCCGCTCGTCGTCACGCGCAACGACTCCGACCCGGAGCGCTTCAACGTCGAGGCCGGCGGACGCCGCCTGCGCGCACTGCAGTGGCTTGCACAGGCCGGCCGGATCGCGCCTGACGCGCCCGTCGAATGCCGGCTGATCGAGGCCGAGCGTGCGCTCGAGGCCAGTCTCGCCGAGAACAGCGCGCGACAGGCGATGCATCCGGCCGACCAGTGCGAGGCCTTCCGCGCCCTGCTCGACTCGGGGCTGCCAGTCGAACGGATCGCCGAGCGCTTCGGCGTCACGGTGCGCGCCGTGCAGCAACGGCTCCGGCTGGCCAACGTCGCGCCCGATCTCGTCGAGCGCTTTCGTGCGGGCGAGCTGACGCTCGACCAGATGCAGGCGCTCGCCCTGACCGACGACCACGCCCGACAGATCGCGATCATGTCGGCGCTTCCGGCCTGGCACCGCGACGCCTGGGCGATCAAGCAGCGGATCGTCGAGCACGAAGTTCACGCGGGCGATCCGCGGGCGCTCTTCGTGGGGGTGGCGGACTACGAGGCCGCGGGCGGCAAGGTTCGGCGGGACCTCTTCAGCGAGCGCGGCGACGTGTACCTGTCGGATGCCGCGCTGCTCGATTCGCTCGTCGTGAAGCGACTCGAACGGGAAGCCGAGACGCTGCGCGCCGAGGGATGGTCATGGGTTGAGGCCCGGCCGCGCTTCGACTACGCCGAGCGCGCCGCGTTCCGCGTCCTGCCCCGGGTTCGGCGGCCGAAGACCGAGGCCGAGCAGTCCCGCATCGCGGCGCTTCGCGCACGACTGAACGAGCTCGACGCCGCGCTCGCGGATACCGACGACGACGCCGTAGCCGAAGGGCTGGAAGCCCAGCGCGACGAGGCCGAGGAAGCACTCGATGCCGCCGAAGCGGACGATCCGGAGGAATGGTCAGCAGACGATCGCGCCCGCGCCGGTGCGGTCGTCTCGATGCAGCACGGAGAACTCGCGGTCGTCTGCGGATTGGTCAGGCCGAGCGACGATGGCGGCATCAGCTCGGATGCCAGGGCCTACCAGGA
>JBAXJZ010000724.1:0-1925 GCA_037137595.1 Burkholderiales bacterium
TCGACGACGTCGGTTAGCACGAGCACGACCTTGATGCGCGCGCCCGCGTCGGCGACCCCCGGCACGAGCGTGCGCCGGACCTGCACCGCCGACGCGTCCGGCGCGAAGTAGCGCAGGTCCGACTCGGGGTCGTCCCACTGCTCGGCCGGCCGGCCGGTGATCCGGCAGACCTCGGCGCCGCTCGAGCGGCACGCGACCTCGCGGTAGATGATGCGCTTGCCCATGAAGGCGCTCGCATAGCCGCTCGCGTAGCCGACCTGCATCCAGCACGCCGGCTCGGTGCCGATGCCGAACGCGGCGATGTGCTCGTCGTCCTCGCTGGAGTCGTGCCACCAGTAGTCGGCGAAGAAGTCGCCGCGCGCGATGTCGAACTCGAAGGTGATCGTGACCGGCCGAACGATGCCCTCGAGCTTGTGCATCCGCGGGCCGGCGTGGAAGGCGTTGGCCGGATCGCTGTCGGGCCACATCCGCCGCACGAGCTCGGCGTCGCGTGCGCCGGCGGCGTAGCCCACCCGGGTCAGCAGCGAGCGCGCGTGCTCGTGGCCCATGCTGGCGATCAGCTCGCTGCGCAGCGCGCCGTAGGTCGACGAGCGCCAGAGCACCATCCGCTGGTCGTTGAGCCAGATGCGCCCGTCGCCGGGCGAGAACATCAGCGTCTCGGTCAGGTCGCGCAGCGTCGGCGCGGCGCCCTCGTCGATGTCGGCGCTGGTGCGGGTGGGGCCCGCGCGGCGCTGCAGCTCGGCGAGGCTCAGTCTCGATTCCGGCTTTCTCGGCACGGGCCCCCCGCGGACGGTCGACGTTGATGAATTCTAGATCATCGATTGTCGATCATCCGATCGATCCTCGATCCGCGACGGATCGGGGTCCGCGCACCTAAGTCCTTGTCCCGACGGGTGGTTCCGCCCGGCGTGTCCGCTGGCACCGATATTGCGACGTCTTCCGGCACGCGGCGATCGACCGCGCGAGGAGGAGACCATGCTCGAGGGGAAGACCATCGTGGTGACCGGCGCGGCGTCGGGCATCGGCGCGGCGACGGCCGCGTGGATCGCGGCCCGCGGCGCGGACGTGGTGTCGGTCGACATCCGCCGCCCGGCGGATCCGGTGGGCCGCTTCATCGAGGCGGACCTCGCCGACCCGGTGTCGATCGACCGGCTGGTCGACGCGCTGCCCGCCGGCCTCGACGGCCTGGCGAACATCGCCGGGCTGCCGCCGACCCACGCGCCCGAGCGCGTCGTCGCGGTCAATCTCGTCGGGCTCAAGGCGCTGACCACTCTGCTGGTCCCCAGGCTCGCCGACGGCGCGTCGATCGTGAACCTCGCGTCGCTCGCCGGCATCGGCTGGCCCGACGCCAAGGCCGCGATCGACGCGAGCGCGGACCTCGACTTCGACGGCATCCCCGCCTTCTGCGCCGCGCACGGCATCGTCGGGCCGCGCAGCTACTTCTTCTCGAAGGAGGCGCTGATCGTCTGGACGATGCAGCACCGCTGGACCTGGCGCGCGCGCGGCATCCGGATGAACGCGATCAGCCCGGGGCCGGTCGAGACGCCGATCCTCAAGGACTTCATCGAGACGCTCGGCGCGCGCGCCGAGGAGGACATGCGCACGATGGACCGGCCCGGCCGGCCCGGGGACATCGCGCCGGTCGTGGGCTTCCTGCTGTCGGACGGATCGGGCTGGATCCGCGGGACGAACCTGCCGGTCGACGGCGGCATGTCGTCGAACCTGCTGTGCCAGCGGCACGGCTTCTGATGGGCGCGACGATGGCGACGATCGACCTGCTGATCGGCGGCGCGGCCCGCCCGGCGCGCGACGGCGCGACCTTCCTGCGGCGCGGGCCGCTCGAGGTCGCGGGCGGGACGGTGGCGGCGGCCGCGACCCCCGAGGACGCGGTGGCGGCGGTGGACGCGGCGGCCGCGGCCTTCCCC
>JBAXJZ010000725.1:0-1914 GCA_037137595.1 Burkholderiales bacterium
GTTCGACGAGCCGTTCGGCGAACTGGCCTTCGCGCGCCATGTCACCGCATGGCAGGCCGACCCCGCCCTGGCCGAGCGCGTCACGCTGGCCCTGCACTATGCCGCCTGGGCCCTGACCACGCCCGATGGACGCCGGCGCCATTCGACCGGCGTGCTGTTCAAGACCCCGCACAAGACCGACCCGATGCACCTGGTGCCGGTCGAGACCGATACCTCCAGCGGCTACAACGCGTTTACGCTGGGCGAGGCGCACCAGCGCCACCGGGAAGGGTTCGCCCTGACCGACACGGGCACCGACCTGGTCGGCGCGCTCGACCAGGCGCACTACTGCATCTGGTGCCACCACCAGGGCAAGGATTCCTGCTCCAAGGGGCTGAAGGAGAAGCTCAAGGGCGATGCTGCAGAGATCGATGCGCTGCCCGCCGCCGCGCGCTACAAGAAGTCGCCGTTCGCGGTGACGCTGGCCGGCTGCCCGCTCGAAGAGCGCATCTCGGAATTTCACGAAGTGAAGACGATGGGCCATGCGATCGGCGCACTGGCGATGATCGCGATCGACAACCCGATGCTGCCGGCCACCGGCCACCGCATCTGCAACGACTGCATGAAGGCGTGCATCTACCAGAAGACCGAGCCGGTCAACATCCCTGAAGCGGAGACCCGCACGCTCAAGGACGTCCTCGAACTGCCCTGGGGCTTCGAGATCTACAGCCTGCTCACGCGCTGGAACCCGCTCGACATCCGGCGGCCCCTGCCGCGCCCGGCGTCGGGACGACGCGTGCTGGTGGTCGGGCTGGGTCCGGCCGGCTTCACCCTCGCCCACCACCTGATGAACGACGGCCACGCCGTGGCCGGGGTCGACGGGTTGAAGATCGAGCCGTTGCCTCCCGCGCTGTCGGGCGTCGACGGCCACGGCCGTCGCGTGGCGTTCCATCCGATCGAGCGCGTGGAGGAACTCTACGAGTCGCTCGACGACCGCGTCATGGCGGGCTTCGGCGGCGTCGCCGAGTACGGCATCACCGTGCGCTGGAACAAGAACTTCCTGAAGGTGATCCGCCTGGTGCTCGAGCGACGGCCCGAGTTCGCGATGTTCGGCGGGGTCCGCTTCGGCGGCACGCTGACCGCACAGGAAGCCTTCGACATGGGCTTCGACCATGTCGCACTCGCCGCCGGCGCCGGCCGTCCGACCATCCTCGACATGCCCAACGGCCTCGCGCGCGGCGTGCGTACCGCATCGGACTTCCTGATGGCGCTGCAGTTGACCGGCGCCGCGAAGGCGGACTCGATCGCGAACATGCAGCTGCGCCTGCCGGTGGTGGTCATCGGTGGCGGCCTGACCGCCGTCGATACCGCGACCGAGTCGCTCGCCTACTACCCGGTCCAGGTCGAGAAGTTCCTGGCGCGCTACGAGACGCTGGTGGCCGAGCGCGGCGAAGACCTGGTGCGTGCGCGCTGGAACGACGAGGAGCGCTCGATCGCCGGCGATTTCATCGCCCACGCCCAGGCGATCCGCGCCGAGCGCACGACCGCACGTGCCGAAGGGCGCCCGCCGCGACTGGCGGCGCTGATCGCCGGCTGGGGCGGCGTGACGCTTGCCTACCGCAAGCGCATGGTCGATTCGCCGTCCTACACGCTGAACCACGAGGAAGTGCACAAGGCCCTCGAGGAAGGCATCGTGTTCGCCGAAGGACTCTCGCCGAAGCGTATCGATGTCGACGGCATGCAGCATGTAGAGTCAATCACCATGACCCGCCAGTCGCTGGGCGAGGACGGTCGCTGGAGCGACGCCGGCGACGTGGTGCTGCCGGCGCGTACCGTTCTGATCGCGGCGGGCACCAACCCGAACACCGTGCTGGCCCGCGAGGACGCGCAAACCTTCGTGCTGGACGGTCGCTACTTCCGCGCCTGCGACGAACA
>JBAXJZ010000726.1:0-1912 GCA_037137595.1 Burkholderiales bacterium
CCGCCGCGGCGGTGCTCGCGGTCGGCCTGTTCGCCGTGCCGATCGACCTGACCGTCGGCGCGCCCGCGCGCGTCGTGGGCGAGGTCCAGCGGGTCGTGCCCGCGCCGATCCGCGGCTACCTGAAGGCGGTCCACGTGCGCCCCGGCGACACGGTCCGCGAGGGCGACCTGCTCGCCGAGCTCGGCGACCGCGACCTCGATCTCGAGCGCTCGAAGCTCAGGAGCGAACTCGCGCAGCACGAGGGCGGCGTCGCCGCCGCGATGGCGCGCGGCGAGCGCGCGCCGATGGCGATGGCGCAGGCCCGCGTCGACGAGGTCCGTGCGCGGCTCGCGCTGGTCGAGCACCAGCTCGACCGGATCCGCGTGCGGGCGCCGATCGACGGCATCGTGCTGCAGGGCGACCTGTGGCAGCAGGTCGGTGCGCCGCTCGACCGCGGCCGCGAACTCTTCGTGCTCGCGCCGGCGCAGCGGCACCGCGTGGTGGTCGAGCTCGACGAGCGCGACCTGCGCCGCATCGCCGAGGGCGGCCGCGGCCGGCTCGCGCTGTCGGCGCTGCCCTGGGAGACGCTGCCGATGTCGATCGAGCGGATCGCCCCGGCGGCCACCACCGTCGACGGCCGCAACGTCTTCGAACTCGAGGCCCGTCTCGACGACGGCACGGCGACGCTGCGCGCCGGCCAGCGCGGCGTCGCACACCTCGACGCGGGACGCGGCCCGCTCGGCATCGACTGGGCCCGGCGCGCCGGCGACGCGATCGCCCGGCTCGTCTGGCGCTGGCTCCCCTGAGCGGCATGGACCGCCCGCTGCACAGCGACCGCTGGCACCTCGTCGCGGGGCTGCGTCCGCGCTGGCGTCTGCACGCGCGCAGCGACCCGCAGCGCGTGCGCGGCGAGACCTGGGTGGTGGTGAGCGGCGACGGCCGCGGCGGCTCGATCCGGCTCGACGCCGCCGCGTGGTCGATCGCCGGCCGCTGCGACGGCCGCCGGACGATGCAGGCGATCTGGGACGAGGCGATCGCCGACGACCCGGCCGGCGCGCCGACGCAGGACGAGACGATCGACCTGCTCGCGCGCCTGGTCGACGAGCGCTGTCTCGCCTGCGAGGGCCTGCCCGACGTCGGCGTGCTGCGCGAGGACGACCGGCGGCGCGCGTCGAAGCGGCTCGCCGGGCGCCTCAATCCGCTGTCGCCGCGGGTCGCGATCGGCGACCCCACGCCCTGGCTGCGCCCCTTCGAGGGGTTCGCGAAGCACGCGTTCTCGCCGGCCGGCGCGCTCGCCTGGATCGCGCTCGCGGCGGTCGCGGCGGTGATGGCCGTCGGCGAGTGGGACGCGATCCTGCTGCACGCGAAGCGCTTCACCGCCTCGCCGCGGCAGTGGCTGCTCGCCATGCTGATCTGGATCCCGATGAAGGCGCTGCACGAGGCCGCGCACGCGCTGGCGGTGCGCCGCTGGGGCGGCACGGTCCGCGAGGCCGGCCTGTCGTGGATGATGGGCCTGCCGGTGCCCTACGTCGACGCGTCGGCCGCGGACCGGTTCCCGCATGCGCGCCAGCGTGCCGCGGTGGCCGCCGCCGGCATCCTCGTCGAGACCGCGCTCGCGGCGCTGGGGCTGGTCGCCTGGGCGATGACCGAGCCGGGCTGGGTCAACGACACCGCCTTCGCGGTGGCGCTCGCGGGCACCACCTCGACGCTGCTCTTCAACGGCAATCCGCTGATGCGGATGGACGGCTACTTCGTGCTCTGCGACCTCGCCGGCCTGCCGAACCTCGGCACGCGCTCGGGCGCCTGGTGGCGGGCGGCGCTGCAGCGCGCGCTCGGCTGGGCCGACGCGCAGCCGCCGCGGGCGGCGCCCGGCGAGCGCCCCTGGCTGGTGGTCTACGCGCCGCTCGCCTGGGGCTGGCGCGCCGGGCTGATA
>JBAXJZ010000727.1:0-1904 GCA_037137595.1 Burkholderiales bacterium
AGGTAGCCGACCAGCGCGGGCAGCCGCAGCCGTTCGGCGACGACGCCGAGCACCAGCGCGAGGCCGAAGCCCACCGCGACGGTGCTGATCAGCGAGACGTCGTGTTCCATGCGGGACCGTTCGTGAGCATCGGGTGAGAGGCCCCCGATGGTACGGCCGGCCCCGGCGGACACCGAGGGGTGGGGACATCGGCGCGCGTCGGAGCGCGCCGCGTCCCGGCGCCCCGTGCGCGGGCCGGACCGCCGGTCAGTGCGCCGGCGGCGCGTTGCGCAGCACTTCCTCGATCGTGGTCGTGCCGGCGGCGATCTTCATCGCGCCGGCGAGGCGCAGCGGCTTCATGCCGTCGCGCATCGCCTGCTTGCGGATCCGGCCGATGTCGGGCCGCTCGTCGACCAGCTCACGCAGGCCGTCGCTCATCGTCAGCAGCTCGTAGAGGCCCGCGCGTCCGCGGTAGCCGGTGTTGCGGCACTCGAGGCAGCCCACGGCCCGCCAGGCGGTCTGCGGCCGGCGCGCGCGGAACGGGCGGATCATCGCCTCCCAGGCGTCCTCGGGCAGTGCGTCGTGGGGCGCCTTGCAGTGCGGGCACAGGGTCCGCACGAGGCGCTGCGCCATCACGCCGATCAGGGTCGCGTTCAGCAGGAAGGGCGGCACGCCCAGCTCGAGCATTCGCGTGACCGCGCCGGCCGAGTCGTTGGTGTGCAGCGTCGACAGCACCAGGTGGCCGGTCAGCGCCGCCTGGATCGCCATCTCGGCGGTGGCGAGGTCCCGGATCTCTCCCACCATGATGATGTCCGGATCCTGCCGCATCAGCGCGCGGATGCCGTCCGCGAAGCCCAGGTCGATGCCCGGATTCACCTGCATCTGGTTGAACGCGGGCTCGACCATCTCGATCGGATCCTCGACGGTGCAGACGTTGACCTCCTCGCTCGCCAGCCGCCGCAGCGTCGAATAGAGCGTGGTCGTCTTGCCCGAGCCGGTCGGACCGGTGACCAGCACGATGCCGTTGGGTCGCGCGGTCATGTCGTTCCAGCGCGCGAGGTCCTCCTCGGAGAAGCCGAGCTGGTCGAAGCCCCGGACCAGCACCTCCGGGTCGAAGATCCGCATCACCATCTTCTCGCCGAAGACGGTGGGCAGCGTCGCGAGCCGCAGCTCGATCTCGCGGCTGTCCGCGGTCCGGGTCTTGATCCGGCCGTCCTGCGGGCGCCGCTTCTCGACCACGTCCATCCGGCCGAGCAGCTTGATCCGGCTCGTCATCGCCGACAGCACCGAGGGCGGCACCTGGTAGACGTTGTGCAGCACGCCGTCGATGCGGAAGCGCACCACGCCGAGCTCGCGGCGCGGCTCGAGGTGGATGTCGCTCGCGCGCTGGTCGAACGCGTACTGCCACAGCCAGTCGACGATGGTGACGACGTGCTGGTCGTTGGCGTCGAGGTTGCGGCCGCTGCGGCCGAGCTCCACCAGCTGCTCGAAGCTGCTGGTGTGGGCGTTCGAGCTGCCCTTGCTCGCGCCGCGGACCGATTTCGCGAGGCTGTAGAACTCGACGATGTAGCGCGCGACGTCGGCTGGGTTCGCGACGACGCGAACGATCCGCTTGCGCAGCAGTCCGGTCAGCTCCTCGATCCACTCGACGAGCATCGGCTCGCTGGTGGCGATCACGACCTCGTTGGGCCGGACCTCCAGCGGCAGGATGTCGAAGCGGGTCGCGTAGCTGCTCGACATCACGTCGGCGACCTTCGCGAAGTCCACCTTCAGGGGATCGATGTGGGCGCGCTCGAGGCCGCTGCGCTCGGCGAGCCAGTCGGTCAGCGCGTCGAGGTCGAGCTCGCGGTGCGGCGGGCGCGCGCTCTTCAGCCCGCGCTCGGCGACCGCGACCAGCGCGTGCCGGCGGGCGCTGGTGAGCCGCG
>JBAXJZ010000728.1:0-1903 GCA_037137595.1 Burkholderiales bacterium
ATTGCCGCGAGGGCCAGCGCCACCGCGCCCTCGGCGACCGCGAGCAGACCGGTCGCGGCGCCGCCGCCCAGGCGCAGCGCCAACGACAGCGGATGTGCGGCGCTCGCCGCGAGCAGCAGCGCGAGCGCGCCGAGCGTGACGCGCGGCGCAGCGTCGAACGCGCCCGCCATCGCCGCGATGGCGAAGGCGGCGAGCGCGACGGCGCGCAGCGCGAGGCTCGCCCAGCTGTTCATGTAGACCAGGGACATGTCCGATCCTCCTCGGTGTGGGGTGCCAGGCATCCTTTCGGATGCGTGGCAACGACCATGCCCGACCCGCCCGGAGGCCGTGCGCGCGGGCCGCGCTCCGACAGCTCGACGCCTGCTGCTACCATCGATCCATGCCCCACGTACTGATCGTCGACGACGAGGCGAACTCGGCGGAGATGCTCGCCGCGGTGGCTCGGGGCGAGGGCTTCACCACCTCGGTGGCCGGCAGCCTGCGCGAGGCGCGGCAGCAGCTGCTGATGATGCCGGCGCAGGTGGTGCTGCTCGATCTGCGGCTGCCCGACGGCAGCGGCCTCGACCTGTTCGAGGACACCGGGCTGCGCGGCGGCGCGGAGATCGTGCTGATCACCGGGCATGCGTCGCTCGACACCTCCATCCAGGCGCTGCGCGTGGGCGCGGCCGACTACCTGACGAAGCCGGTCGCGGTCGCGCAGCTCAAGCGTGTGCTGTCGCGGCTCGCGCAGCCGGGCGACCTGCGCGCCGAGATCTCGGACATGCGCCAGGAGTTCCGCACCTCGGGCCGATTCGGCCAGTTGTGGGGGCGCTCCGAGCCGATGCAGCGGGTCTACGACCACATCGCGCGCGTCGCGCCCACCGTGGTCAACGTGCTGCTGGTGGGCGAGAGCGGCACCGGCAAGGAGGTGGTCGCGCAGACCGTGCACGAGCTGTCGCGGCGTCGCACGCAGCCCTTCCTCGCGGTGAACTGCGGCGCGATCTCGCCGCAGCTGATCGAGAGCGAGCTCTTCGGCCACGAGAAGGGCTCGTTCACCGGCGCGATGCGCCAGCACCGGGGCTTCTTCGAGCGCGCGCACGGCGGCACGCTGTTCCTCGACGAGATCACCGAGATGCCGCTGGACCTGCAGGTGAAGCTGCTGCGGGTGCTGGAGACCGGGGCGTTCCTGCGCGTGGGGTCCGACGAACTCTTCGAGACCGACGTGCGGATCGTCGCCGCCACCAACCGGCAGCCGCTCGAGGCCGTCCACCAGGGCAAGCTGCGCGAGGATCTCTACTACCGGCTCAACGTCTTCCAGATCCAGCTGCCGCCGCTGCGCGAGCGGCTCGAGGACATCGACCTGCTCGCGCCGCAGTTCCTGACACGGATCAGCGAGGCCGAGGGTACGGCGCGCACGTTCACGCCCGCGGCGATCGAGCGGCTGAAGCAGTACCACTGGCCGGGCAACGTCCGCGAGCTGCGCAACGTGGTGCAGCGCGCGGCCATCATGTCCGACGGACCGGTGATCGCGCAGGTCCAGCTGCCCGACGAGGGCGCGCCCGGTTCGCGCCCGGCGGCGGCGGCGCCGGCCGAACCCGCCGGCGGCCCTCCGGTGCTGCGCGTGAGGGTCGGTGCGTCGATCGCCGAGGTCGAGAAGCAGCTGATCCTGGCGACGCTCGAACACTGCGGCGGCGTGAAGGAGCGGACCGCCGACGTGCTGGGCATCAGCCTCAAGACGCTGTACAACCGCCTGCGCGAGTACGGTCCGGGCGGCGGCGAGGCCTCGGTGGCGCAGCCCGCGCCGGCGGAACTGCCGCCGGGCTGAGTTCCGCGCTCAGGCGCCCGGCCGGTGCGACATCCGGCGCACCTCCACGCTCGGGATCTGCAGCAAGTCGCGGTACTTCGACACCGTGTGGCGCGCGAC